>CAXSEO010000018.1:0-12553 GCA_964235525.1 uncultured Sphingomonas sp.
ACGACCTCGACCCCGCGCGCCCGATCGCTTCCCGCCAGACGCCGATCGAGGTGCAGGTCGTCTCGCTCGATTGGAAGTGGCTGTTCATCTATCCGCAGCAGGGGGTGGCCAGCGTCAACCGTCTGGTGGTGCCGGCTGGTGTGCCCTTGCATTTCTCGCTGACCTCGGCCAGTGTGCTGAATACCTTCTTCGTTCCGCAATTGGGCAGCTCCATCTACACGATGAGCGGGATGACGACGCAGCTCAACCTGCTCGCCAACCGGCCCGGCACCTTCTACGGCATGTCCGGACATTTCAGCGGTGACGGCTTTTCCGACATGGATTTCCCGGTCAACGCGGTCGCGCCCGCGCGCTTCGCGGCCTGGGTCGCGCAGACGCGCGGCAAGGGTCCCGCGCTCGACGCGCGCACCTATCCGATGCTCGCGCGGCAGAGCACCCATGTCGCGCCCCTCACCTTCCGCGCGGTCCAGCCGCGCCTGTTTCAGGATATCACCATGCAACGCCTGCTGCCCGCCGCCGGCCCCACCAACGGGCGCGGTGAGAACGGGTCCATCTCGTCGGGAGATCAGAGCTGATGTTGGGCAAGCTTAGCTGGGACGCGATCCCGTTCAGCCAGCCGATCCCGCTGGTCGCGGCCGCCATGGTGGGCTTCGTACTCGCCGGCGTGCTCGGCTGGGTCACGGTCAAGGGGCACTGGCCCTATCTGTGGAAGGAATGGCTGACCTCGGTCGACCACAAGCGCATCGGCGTGATGTATGTCATCCTCGCGCTGGTGATGCTGATCCGTGGCTTCACCGACGCGATCATGATGCGATCGCAACAGGCGCTCGCGATCGGCGGGCATCAGGGTTTCCTGCCGCCCGAACATTATGACCAGCTGTTCACCGCGCACGGCACGATCATGATTTTCTTCGGCGCGATGCCAATGATCATCGGGTTGATGAACTTTGTGTTGCCGCTCCAGCTGGGGGTGCGCGACGTCGCGTTCCCGACCCTCAACTCGGTCAGCTTCTGGCTGACCTGCGTCGGCGCGCTGCTCGTCAACATGAGCCTCGTCATCGGCGAGTTCGCGCGCACCGGCTGGGTGCCGTATGCCCCGCTCAGCGAGACGACGTATTCGCCAGGCGTAGGCGTCGACTATTACCTGTGGGCGATCCAGATCTCTGGCGTGGGCACCTTGATGAGCGGGGTCAACCTCGTCACCACCATCCTCAAGATGCGCGCGCCGGGCATGAGCTATCTCCGGATGCCGATGTTCTGCTGGACCAGCCTCGCCTCCAATCTGCTGATCGTCGCGGCGTTCCCGGTGCTGACCGCGACCTTGGCGATGCTGACCCTGGACCGCTATTTCGGCTTCCACTTCTTCACCAACGACCATGGCGGCAACGCGATGATGTTCATGAACCTGATCTGGTCGTGGGGTCATCCGGAAGTCTACATCCTGATCCTGCCCGCATTCGGTATCTTCTCCGAAGTGTTCGCCACTTTCTCGGGCAAGCCGCTGTTCGGCTATCGCTCGATGGTACTCGCGACGATGGCGATCTGCATCCTCGCGTTCATGGTCTGGCTGCACCATTTCTTCACCATGGGCGCGGGCGGCGACGTCAACGCGGTGTTCGGCATCATGACCAGCATCATCGCGATCCCGACCGGCGTGAAGGTCTTCAACTGGATCTTTACCATGTACGGGGGTCAGGTACGCTACGCGACGCCGATGCTGTGGGCGATCGCGTTCGTGTCGACCTTTGTCGTCGGCGGGATGACGGGGGTGCTGATGGCGGTGCCGCCCGCCGACTTCATGCTCCACAACTCGATGTTCCTGGTCGCGCACTTCCACAACGTCATCGTCGGCGGCACCGTGTTTGGCGCATTCTCCGGCATGATCTACTGGTTCCCCAAGGCGTTCGGGTTCCAGCTCGACGAGACCTGGGGCAAGCGCGCATTCTGGCTGTCGCTGTCGGGCTTCTTCATCGTCTTCATCCCGCTCTACATCGTCGGACTGGAGGGGATGCAGCGGCGGTTGCAGCACATCAACGTCGTCGAATGGGCACCGTGGCTCTACATCGCGCTGGGCGGCATCTTCGTCATGATCCTCGGCGTGCTCGCGCAGATCACCCAGCTGGTGGTTTCCATACGGCATCGCGACGAGTTGCGCGACCTGACTGGCGATCCGTGGAACGGGCGCAGCCTCGAATGGTCGACGCCCTCGCCGCCGCCGGTGTTCAACTTCGCCGTGATCCCCGACGTCACCGGCGAAGAGGCGTATTGGAGCATCAAGCAGGCGGCGATGGAGTCGCAGCGGCTCGGCCCCGAGCCGAAATACGAGGCGATCGAGATGCCGCGCAATTCGCCAACCGGGTTCGTGGTCGCGTTCTTCTCCACCGCGATCGGCTTTGCGCTGATCTGGCATATCTGGTGGCTGGCGGCGGTCGGGTTGGTGGGTGCTTATGCAACGTTCGTGGCGTTCGCCTGGCGCGACCATGAAGAGTACGAGATCCCGGCCGAGGAGGTGGCGCGCGTCGACCGCGCCCGCCGCGCCGCGCGGCAGGCTTTCCTCGAACGGCAGGAGCGCCAAGACGCGGCGGCGGTGCCCGCATGAACGCCGTCGCCGCGCCCGCGCACGGCCCCGATCCTCACGCGCTCGGCCGACGCCCTGCCCGTAAACAGGGCGGGCACGGTCACCATCACCATGGGCACGGAGGGCATGGCGGCGAGGCGACCGGCCATGGCGAGGGCGGACCCGCCTCCAAGCGGATCATCACCGCCTATGGCTTCTGGATCTTCCTGATCTCCGACATCATCATGTTCTCCGGCTTCTTCGCCGCCTATGCGGTGCTGAGCGAGGAGACGTCCGGCGGCCCGTCGGGTCACCAACTGTTCGACCTGCGCCGTGTCGCGATCGAAACCGGGCTGTTGCTCGCCTCGTCGTTCACCGCCGGGCTCGGCAGTGTCGCGACCGAGCGCAAGAACATGGCCCAGACGCAGATTTGGCTGCTCGTCACCGGGCTGCTCGGCTTCGCGTTCCTCGTCATCGAGGTACAGGAGTTCGCGGAGCTGGTCGCGCGTGGTGCAGGGCCGACGCGCAGCGCGTTCCTGTCTTCGTTCTTCGCGCTGGTCGGGTGTCACGGGCTGCACGTCTCGGTCGGGCTGCTCTGGCTGGGCACGATGATGGCGCAGCTATGGGTCAAGGGGTTCCGCGAGAACATCCTGCGGCGGTTGTTCTGCTTCAACCTGTTCTGGCACGCGCTGGACATCATCTGGGTGGCGCTGTTCACCGTCGTATATCTGTTGGGAGCCGGGGCATGAGCGTAGGCGAAATGACGGGCGGTGCAGACGCGGGCGACATCGCGCCGGGCGAAGAGCGCGCGGGCGAGGACGGGATCAGTTCGGGCGTCACCGGCTATGTGATCGGGCTGGGGCTCGCGGTGCTGCTCACAGTGCTGTCGTTCGCGCTGCCGACTACGGGGCTGGTCTGGGCACCCGCGATCCCGGCCGCGCTGATCGTGTTCGCGATCGCGCAGATGGGCGTCCACCTCGCTTTCTTCCTCCACATCACCACCGGACCCGACAACACCAACAACGTCATGGCGCTCGCGTTCGGGGTGCTGATCGTGCTGCTGGTAGTGCTGGGGAGCGTGTGGATCATGTCGCACCTCAATCACATGAACATGCCGATGGACGAGCTGATGAAGCACATGCGCTAGTCGAAGCGGCGGCGCAGTTCGCTGTCGCTCGCCGGGCGCGCGCTCCGGACCAGCGACCGGCCCCAGGCGAACAGTCCCGCGCCGCCCGCGAACGGGAACCCGCCGACCAGCGCCACCAGAACCAGCCCGCTCGGGTCTGAGGTGAACCCGCCCCCGCTGAACAACATCGCCGCCGAGCACAGCCCGCTGCCGGTCATGATCAGGATGCCGACCGCCAGCAGGATGCCGCCGAGCAGCTTGCGTGTCGGTCCGCTCGCACTTTGCGCGCCCACGGCCGCGCCGATCAGCAGCACGGGCAGAAGCAGCACCAGCAGGAGAATGCAGAAGCCGATCATATGTCGGCCCGCGCGCGCGCCAGCACGCCCGCGCCTTCCGCGCCGGGGCGATAGAACGTGTTGTAGGTATCGAACGGGATGATTGCGCCCTCGGGTGTCAGAAAATGCACGCAGCTGCGCTTCACGGTGCCGAGGTCGAAATTATACCGGTCGAGGAATTGCAGGATCACGACGCGAAAGCTGTCGGCGTAGTTGAGCGAGGCGGGGACGACCGCGTGTGGCAGGCAGCAGAGCAGCCCAGCGAGCTTCTCCTCCGTATTGCATTGCGCGGTGGCTAGGCTGAGCAGTCCGTTCACCGCGTCGCGCAGCGCCGGATACGCCTCATAGCTGATCGTGTTCGGCCCTTCGAGGATCAGCTCGCGCGGGAGTAGCGAAGTGATCGGCGTGACCTGCTTTCCTTGGCGGAGGCCGTAGCCGATGCAGATTTGATCGGGGTTGCACGGCAGCGGGATCATGTCGTCGGCGCTGAACACCCCCGACTTCGCCACCTCGCGCCGGATCTGGGTCAGCAGCACCCTGTTGCTCGCCGCGTCGAAGCCGTGGTTACGGCCTGCGTCCTGCACCGGCTGGAACGTCACGCCGCGCACGCACGACCATTCGAGCGCATGGCTGACGATCGCGGCCACCTCATGATCGTTGACACCGCGCTTCACCGCCGCGACCAGGGTGGTGGACAGGCCGACACGCTCCAGCGCCTCCAGCGCTTGCCGCCGGATGCGCGCCAGCCGCGCGCCGCGCAGGTTCATCAGCGCGTCGTCGTCGAGGCTGTCGAATTGAAGGTACACCTCCAGCCGCGGCGCATAGCTCGCCAGCCGGTCGACGAAGGCGGGGTCCTGCGCGAGTCGGACGCCGTTGGTGTTGATCATCACATGCCGGATCGGTCGTCGCTTGACCGCGTCGAGGATGTCGAAGAAGCGCGGGTGGATCGTCGGCTCGCCGCCCGAGAGCTGGAGCAAGTCGGGCTCGCCTTCGCTCAACACCAGTACGTCGAGCATTCGCTCGATCGTATCGAGCGGCAGATGCGTGCCATGGACGTCGGCGGCGTCCGCGAAGCAGACAGGACAGGCCAGGTTGCAGGCGCTGTTCACCTCCAGGATCGCGAGGCAGCTGTGCTGCTCGTGATCGGGGCAGAGGCCGCAATCGAACGGGCAGCCCGCCTCCGTCCGGGTCTGCATGACGAGCGGGCGGTCGCCTGGCTTGAGCCACAGCTTCTGCGCGCGCCAGTAATCGAGGTCGTCGCTGATCAGCGTCTTCTGCACGCCGTGGCGGCGGCACCGCTTGAGGTAGAAGACGCAATCGTCCTCGATGATCACCTTGGCCGGGACAGGCTCGAGACAGGTCTCGCACAGACTCGTCGTCTGGCCGTGGAACAGGTACGGCGCAACCTTACGCTCGGGCGCGGAGTTCAGCGGCACCGCGGCGGTCGCGGGCGATCCAGACAACAGCATAACCGGCAAGCCCCAGCGTGACGAGGTGGAACAGGTTGAGCGGTCCCACGAGTGGAGGGTAGGGTTTCAGCCACTCCCACGCAAATCGCTGCGCCGCCCAGAACAGGACGAAGGCGTGGAAGCCGTGGCAGACGGCCCAGTCACGCCCACGCGCCAGCGCGCGCCAATACACGCCAAGAAACGCAGCCATCGCCAGCGACTCATATACCTGCACCGGATGGCGCGCGACGCCGTCACCAAGGTCCACTCCCCAAGGCAGCGCCGTGGGCACGCCGTAGGTCTCGTCGGTGAGCCCCGCGAACAGGCAACCCCAACGACCAACGACAATGCCGAGACACAGCGGGATCACGAACGCGCCGCCGGTGGAGCCGCGCACGCCGTGCCGCCACTTCCACCATTCGACCGCGACGATCGCGCCGAGCAGCGCGCCCGCGATGCTGTGCGACAAGGTGGGCACGGCGCTGCGGAGCGTGTTCAGCGACCCCATCGCCCACGCACCGACCGCCCCGCCGATCGCGAGCGCGACGAAATAGCCGGGCTCGGTGCGGCGCGCGAGCGTCTCCACCGTCGCGCGCCGGTGGCGATACGTCCACCGCGCGCCGAAGAACGCAGCGGCCCAGGCGGCGACATCGCCAACGTGATGGTACCAGGGTGCGGTAGGAACGCGGATCATGCGCGCGCGAGCAGGGCGCTCAGCACGGTACGCTCGTTCGCGGACAGGTCGGGATGCCAGGCGTCGCCGATCAGCACCACGCGCACCTCGTCGCTGTCGTTGTGCGCCTCGTGCTCGAGCGTGTCGTCGAACACCAGCGCGTCGCCGGGCACCCAGGCGCGCGCGTCGTCGCCGACGATCATCGCGCAATCCGGAGGCACGATCAGCGGGATGTGTACTACCAGCCGGGCGTTGATCACCCCGACGTGGCGCGGGATGCGGGTGCGCGGGGCGAGGATCGAGAACATCAGATTGGGCGCGCGCCCGGGCATGACCGGCACCGGCAGCGTCTCGAACGCCGCGACGGTCTCGGGGCAACGGCGCGCGGCGACCGCGACCACCGTGCCGCCGCGCCAAAGGTGCGCGGCGCTCCATTGTGTCGAGCGGTTGAGCGCGGCCCATTGGTCGAGCGGCACGCCCGCCGGGTGATCGACATAGGGGACGGCCACGCCCTCCTCCCGCATCAGCGCGAGGTACTCGCGCGTGTAGCGGGCGTGGGCGCGGGCGACCTCCGCCAGTCCGGCGAACAGCTCGGGCGCGAAATAGGCGGGGCGTGACAGGCCGGGGAGAACGGTGCTGGTCTCCCCTTGCGCGAGTGCGGCGACGAACGTGGCGATGCGGGTGCGTTCGGTCGGGGTAAGCGCGAGCGGTGCGGCGGCGCGGTCGGCAGTTGCCGCGAGGCGGTCGGCGCGGCGGGTGGCGGCGGCGGCGCAGTAGCGCGCGGCGTGGTCGCGTTGCGCGCGCAAGGGCGGCGGCAGCCGCGCGGGGTCGGGGAGGAAAGCGAGCGCGGCGCGGTATGCTTCCTCCGCGTCGTCGCCCGCCGCCTCGGTCAGCGCGCCCTTCATCAGCAGCGACAGCGCGTCGCGCGGATCGAGCGCGAGCGCGGCGGTGATCGCCGCCAGCGCGGGGCCGGGCTGGCCGAGCGCGCGGCGACAGGCGGCGAGCTTCTTCCATGCCGCCGCGTCCCGCCCATCCCCGGCCACCGCCTGGTCGAGCAGCGACGCGGCGGTGGCGAGGTCACGCCGCGCGGCCGCCGCATCGGCGGCGGCGATAAGGGCGGCGACGGTCACGGCCCCAAATAGAACGGGCGGCGGACCGAAGTCCACCGCCCGCACCATTCGATCGACAAAGGCTTAGAAGTCGACAGTCACGCCAGCGAAGAGATAACGACCCTGCGCGTCCCACACCTGCGGATAGGTATTGCCATTACCGATTGTTCCCGAAAGGTTTAGAGAACCAACCAGCGGCGGGTCCCGATCAAAAACGTTGTTCGCGCCAACCCGGAGCGAGAATTTGTCTGCGACACGGATCGCCGTCGACAAGTCAAAATAATCGTACGCCTTGATGCGGCTATCAGACGGAAAGACATTACCCGGCGTACTCAGGAACACGTTAGTCGAAGAAGCATCGACGTTGACACCCGAGAGATGGCGCCAGTTCGCCGAGAACTGGATGTTACCCGGGAAGTTGACGGTGCCACGCAACTTGGACCGGAACTTAGGCGCGGGGGTGAACCCGTTTTGCCCGTTAGCCGCGCTGCAGATTGTCCCGTACAGACCCGCACAGTTGAATGACGAGGTCGTTCCGATAACGCTGCCCGGGCTTGCAATCAGCTTGTTGAGGAAGGTGGCGGTATAGTCGAGGCCAAGCGACCCGAGCATTCCTAGGCCGACCCGGTCGAAGTCGAAGCGGTAGCTGCCCGCTACATCGACACCGCGAGTCTGGAGGCGACCGACATTGACGTTGGTGTTGACCACTTGGCCGACGCTGCCGAGGAACAGCGATCCATTCGTCGGATCACGCTGCACGAGGTTGCAGAACACCGGATTGCCTGTCTGGACGCACTGGTTGAGCGTGATCTGCGCGCCGGGCGTCCCGATCGTGTTGTTGATCTTGATATTGTAATAATCCGCAGAGACCACGAGACCCTTGAGCGGACCGCCGGGCTGAAGCACCGCGCCCGCGCTGTACGTATCCGACACTTCCGGCGTCAGTGCCGCGTTGCCGCCTGTGAACTGGGTGTACTGGTTCGCCGAGTTCGCGACGATGTTGCCGAACTGCGCCGCCGTGACGCCGGTGCGGGCGCATTGCGCGGCGGTATTGCCGTTGACAAGACCGTTCGCCGCCGCACCCGCGCACGGGTCGGAGCCCGCGAACAGCGACTGACCAGAGGGCGCGAACAGCTCTTGGATGTTCGGCGCGCGCACCGCGCGGTTGTAGCTGGCGCGGAAGCGGATCGGCGAGATCGGCTGCCACTCGACCTGACCCTTGTAGGTGTTGGTGCTGCCAGCGGTCGAGTAGTGCGAGTAGCGGTAGCCGCCGGTCGCGACCAGCGACTGGAAGAACGGCTTGTCCTCGATCAGCGGAACGCTGAGCTCGCCGAAGAACTCGTATACGCTAAACTGGCCAGCGACCGGCTTGGTCGGGCCACCCTGACCCGCCAGATCGCCCGAAGAGAACTCGGCGTCGGTGAGCAGGTTAAGCTTTTCCTTGCGGTACTCCGTACCGAACGCGATCCCGACACCTTCGTTGGCGAACGGCGACTTGATTCCGTACTTCTCCAGCTTGCCCGTTACCGACGCGTCGGCGACGTATTCGTCAACGGTACCTTCCTGGAACCCAGGCGTCTGAAGGTAGGTCAGCGACGCCTGCGTCACGCCGCCGACCTGGAAGACGTTATACGGAACGCACCCATTATTTCGCGCAACCGGATCCGCGCAGACCACCTGGCCATTGAGCGTAACATCGTTCAGCGCCGAGCGCGTACGGTTGACCGAGAAGTCGTTTTGATAGTTCTCGGTGTAAATCGTGCGGCTGAACTGGCCATAGGCATCGTAGCTGAACGCGCTGTCGATCGCGCCCTTCAGCCCCAGCACGTAGCGATAGTCGGTGTGACGCAGGTTGTTCTGACGCCCGCCACCCTCGACGTTACGCTTCCCGATTGCAACCGCGCCGGTCGCGGTCGTCGATCCGGCATTGGCACCGCAGATCGCGGTCGCCTGCGAAGCGGACAGCAGCGGGTTGTTGCAGTTGATATTGATGATCTGGCCGAAGATACCCGACGGCGCAATCTGCGCAGTCGTGTAATCGTCCATGAACATGAACTCGAGATACGGATTGAAATGCTCGTTGATCTCATAGTTGGCGAACGTGCCCGCCGTGTATCGCGTGTCGTTACGCTGATAGTAATTGTACGGGGCGAAGTTGAATGCGTCACGCGTTCCGACATAGGGCCGAAACGTGTTGCCGGTCGCAGGATCGAGAGTTACCTGCGCGCCCGCGCCGCCGTTGAGAATGAAGCGCGCCGGGCTGGTCGTACCCGAACCTGAGCAGGCGAAGCCGTATGGGTTCGCGGTGGTTTCAGCGAGCGAGCAGGCTGAATAGTCGTAATTGTCCTGCGACACCGCGTCGATCGACCGATAGCCCGCATAGGCAACGATGTGCCCGCGACCGTCGGGGGAAGCAGTGCCGAACACGGCGGTGATGTTGCGGGTGCCGCCAAGGTCGGTGTGACCCTGCGGGAATGGGAACCCGCGACCGGCGCTGCTGCCAAAAATACCCTGCGCGGTCGGGTTGTTGTTGTCGTGATCGAACAGGCTGTACTGGGCGTCGAGGCGCAGTCCCTCGAACTTGGTGTTCATGATAAAGTTGACGACGCCCGACACCGCGTCCGAGCCGTAGGTCGAGGACGCGCCGCCGGTTAGCACCTCGACGCGGTCAATCAGCGCCGCCGGGACGAAATTGATGTCGGCGGCGGAAGAGTTGGGGTCGCCCGGCCCGAGGCGACGACCGTTGATCAGCACCAAGGTACGATTGGCCCCAAGGCCGCGAAGGTCAACTGTGGCGGTCCCGCTCGCGCCGTTGGACAGGTTGCCGCCCTGGTTCGCGAACACCTGCGGCAGGCTGTTGAGCAGGTCTTCGGTGCGGGTCACGCCCTGCAGCCGGATCTCCTGCGCGCTGATCACGGTGACCGGGCTGGCCGAGGTCGCGTTGGGGTTGGCGATCCGCGAACCGGTGACGATCACCTCGCCGCCCGGTGCGTTCCCCTGATCGGGGGTCGACGTGCCCTGCTGCCCGCTCGGCAACGCGGCGGTGGAGCTGCCGCCCACCGTCGGCGCGGTCGGCGTCTGGCCGGGCTGGTCGGCGTTCTGCGCCCAGACCGGGGTGGCGGCGGCGAGGCCCGCGACGACGGTGGTGGCGAGCAGGCGCAGTTTGAAGCTGTTGGTCATCGAAACCCCTTGGTCCCTGAGTGGTCTCGGCCGGTGATGCGGCTCGAATGAAGGGTACATGCCAAGCGCCAACCCGCTGCAGCAATCGAATAATGACTCGCCCGTGACATTGCCCGCCGGGTGTTGCGTCGCAGCAACAGCTTGCGCGCGGGCGGGGCTTGGATCAGCTAGGGCGCGCGGATCGGTGAGGGAGAGAGGCATGGGCGCGCGGTGGTTCACGGTCGGGGTCGCGTCGCTGGCGCTGGCTGGAACGGCGGGCGCGGCGGACCGGTCGGCGGTGACGCCCGGGGTCAGGAAGCTGCTCGACTGCCGCGCGCTGCCCGGCGCGGCGGAGCGGCTGGCCTGTTTCGACCGCGAGGCGGCGGCGCTAGGCGGCGATGTCGACAAGGGCCGGGTGGTGGTGGTCGACAAGGCGGAGGTGCGCGCCGCGCAGCGCGCCCGCTTCGGGCTCGCCGCGCCAGGGCTGGAGCTGTTCGCGGGCAAGGACGGCGCGCCGCTGAGCAAGGTCAGCACCACGATCGCCAGCGCGGGGACCGACGGGGTCGGCAAGCTGCTGATCACGCTCGCCGACGGCAGCCGCTGGCACCAGATCGACGACTATGCGCTGACCCATGCGCCGCGCGCGGGACAGCCGGTGGTGATCGCGCGCGCGGCGGTGGGTTCGTTCAAGATGTCGATCGCGGGGCAGGCCGCGATCCGGGTCCGCCGCGACCGCTGACGCCCGCGCGTCAGCCGTGGATGGTGTTGAGCCGCTGCGCCCGCTCGGTCTCGTCGCGGTCGTCGCGGCGCAGCACGTCCCACTCCGCCGCAGTCTTGCAGATGCGCTTGCCGGGGATGCGCGACCCCATCGGCGTGTTGTCGACGCACACCATCCGGGCCTTGGCGGGGGGCTTGGCGGGCGCGGTCGCCGCCGGTCCGTCCACGCCGAGCGCCAGCGCCGCGATCAGGATCAAGCTCATCGTCGGTCTCCCCCTTTTGGTCGGGCGGATGCTCTCACACCAGCGGGCGGACGTCAAACGCGACCGTCAGCCGCTCGCCGCTCGCAAACGGCGCGGTGCCGTGCCACATCGTCGAGGGGAACAGCACCACCCGCCCCGCCACCGGCCGGATCACCCGCGTGGGCGGCAGGTCGAGCGCCAGCTCGCGCGGCGGCTCGCCCAGCGTCAGCGCGCCCGCCTCGCCCTCCGCGTCCGGTAGCGCGATGTGGCAGGCGGAGCTGAGCCAGCCCTCGCTGTGGACATGATTGACGTGGTGCCCGCCGCCGGTGAGCCGCACCGACCAGGAGCCGGTGTAGCGGAACCGCCCGCGCGGCTGCCCGAGCGTCGGGTGGCGCGGGTCAAGTGGCGGCAGCGCGCCGATGTGCGCGGCGACCGCCTCGCTCAGCGCGGCGCGGAGGCGGCGGAGTTCGGGCTCCTCGCGGGAAAGGAGCAACCCTTCGGTCTGGGTGCCGCCGCGCATCGACTGCTCGAACGGCGCGTGGCGCGCGGCGTGGAGCGCGCGCAATCGCTCGGCGAGTGTTGCCAGGTCGGCGGGGGACAGGCCGAGATCATAATTGCCGACCAGCCGCTCGTCCCCCTCCAGCCAGTTCCAGCGCGGGTCGTTCAGCAACCGCCATGCGGTACCCAGATACGACCATGCTGCCGAGCGCGCAGGGCCGTCGAGCAGGCGCTCCGCGATGGTGGCTGCGGCTTCGGGGTGACGGGCGCGGAACGCGTGGCGGACCCGCGCGAGCTCCACCAGCGGCTCGCCCAGCGCGGCCAGCCGGTCGAAGATCGCTCCGGCCGCCGCGCCCTGCCCCGTTTCGTCCAGCGACTCCGCCTCCGCGAGCTGGAGCGGCGCGGAGTCGCCCGCCCGCGCACGCGCTTCGGCGACCCAGGCCAGCGCACGGCGGTGCTCCCCTGCCCGCGCCAGCAGCCGGATCGCCGCGAGCATCTGCGCGGCGTTGCCCGGCTCCGCGTCAAGCGTCGCGCGCGCGGTCGCGGCGAACGCCTCCGCTCCCTCCCAGCGATGCGCGAGGGAGGCGAGCGCGGTCCAGCCGTCGGTCCACCCCGGCTCGCGCGCCAGCCGCTCGCGGAGCAGCGCCGTCCCCTCGTCAGCCCGCCCCGCCCCCGCCCGCGCCGCCGCC
>CAXSEO010000019.1:0-12503 GCA_964235525.1 uncultured Sphingomonas sp.
GTTCGTCGACCCGCTGCTGGTCGCCGCCAATGACGGCGTCGGCACCAAGCTCAAGCTCGCAATCGAGTGGGACCGGCATGATGGCGTCGGCATCGACCTGGTCGCGATGTGCGCCAACGACCTCATCGTCCAGGGCGCGGAGCCGCTGTTCTTCCTCGATTACTACGCCAGCGGAAAGCTCGAACCCGGGGTTGCCTGGCGCGTGGTGGCCAGCATCGCCGAGGGCTGCAAACAGGCGGGCTGCGCGCTGATCGGCGGCGAGACGGCGGAGATGCCGGGCATGTACGCGGAAGGCGACTACGACCTCGCGGGCTTCTGCGTCGGCGCGGTCGAGCGCGACCGGCTGCTGACGGGCGAGCGAATCGTGCCGGGGGACGTGCTGTTAGGGCTGGCATCGTCGGGGGTGCACTCGAACGGCTTCTCCTTGGTGCGGAGGCTGGCGGCGGATCGCGGCTGGCGGATGGATCGGCCGGCCTTGTTCGATCAGGATCGTCTGTTGATCGATTGGTTGATGGAGCCGACGCGCATCTATGTGCGCTCGCTGCTGCCGCTGCTCCGCGCGGGGCGGGTCAAGGGGCTGGCGCACATCACCGGCGGCGGACTGCTGGAGAACGTGCCCCGCGTGCTGCCGGTCGGCTGCCGCGCGGTGATCGACGCGGACGCGTGGGAGCAGTCGCGGTTGATGGCATTCCTCCAGGCGCAGGGCGCGATCGAACCGGGCGAGATGGCGCGGACCTTCAACTGCGGGGTCGGGATGGTCGTGGTGGTCGAGGCGGCGGAGGCGGACTCGGTGGCGGCTGATCTGGCAAGCGCGGGCGAAACCGCGTTCCACATCGGGCGGGTCGAAGCGGGCGCGCGCGGTTGCGACGTGCGCGGGATCGCCGAGACCTGGAGCGCGCGGGAGGACTGGCTGGCGCGGTTCGATGCTTAGTCCTTTTCCGCTGCTGTACCGTAGTTCCCCGGCGAAGGCCGGGGCCCAGTCACGATGGCCGTTGTTGGACAGGGTAATGCGCACCCACGATGCGCGGCGTGACTGGGCCCCGGCCTTCGCCGGGGAACTCGTTTGACCGAGGTAGCCGTCCTCCTCTCCGGGCGCGGGTCGAACATGGTGGCGCTGGTAGAAGCGGCTCGCGACGCGGGCTGCCCGTACCGCGTGGTCCTGGTCGCCTCCGACAAACCCGACGCGCCCGGGCTCGCGCTGGCGAGCGACAAGGACGTGCCCACCTTCGCGCTCTCCTCCAAAGGGATCGGTAGAGCCACGTTCGAGGCGGCGCTCGACGCGGCGCTGCGTGAGGTGGACGTCGAACTGATCGCGCTGGCAGGCTATATGCGGCTGCTGTCCCCCGAGTTCGTCGCACGCTGGCGTGGGCGGATCGTCAACATCCACCCGTCGCTGCTGCCCAACTACAAGGGCCTCGACACCCACGCGCGCGCGCTGGCGGCGGGGGATGCCGTGGCGGGCTGCTCGGTTCACCTCGTCACCGACGAGCTCGACGCGGGCGAGGTGCTCGGGCGGGCCGAGGTGCCCGTCCTTCCCGGCGACACGCCCGACACGCTCGCCGCGCGCGTGCTGGCGGAAGAGCACCGCCTGTACCCGCGCGTCCTCGCCGACTATGCGCGAGGCATGACCAATCCGCTCGCCCGTGTCCGTGCCACCGCGCTTGCCCTGCCCGAGGCGGCGGAGCGCGCGTCGCACGGCGCGCCCGGCTTCCACATCGCGGACGGCGGGTTCTTCGCCTATTTCTGGTCCAACCATCACGGCGACGGCGAGACGGCGGTGCTGGTCAAGACTGCCGGCCACGACGAGCAGGCGATGCTGGTCGAGCAGGACCCGGACTGCTACTACGTCCCCGCCTATCTCGGCGCGTCGGGCTGGGTGGCGATGCGGGTCGGCGCGCCCGACACCGACTGGGACCGGGTCGGGGATCGCATCGCGCAGAGCTGGGAGCTCGCCGCCCCGCGCAGCCTGCTCGAGGCGGGCGGGCGATGAGCGAGACCGCCGAGCAGCGCCGGACGCGGCGGCGCTGGCTGACGCTGGCCGAGCTGGTCGGGGTCGCGGGGCTGGTCATCGCCGCGCTGTCGCTGTGGAGCAACTGGTCGGATCGCCGCGCCAACCAGCAAGAGCGCGCGGCGGAGAAGACCGAGGCGGTGCGGGCCAAAACTGCGGTGCTGCTCGACGGCACGGTCGAGGACGGCGGGCGCACGCTCAAGCTCTCCGACGCCAACCGCAAGATCACCGGCATCGACGTGCGTTTCCCCGCCTCGTTCGGCGTGGGCGAGCACGACGCGCTGGTCACGCCGCGCATCGAGGCGGACTGGATCGCCGCACCGCTGCTCGCGCTGACCAAGGGCGACGACACGCGCGAAGGCCGCGTGCCGGTGCTGATCACCGCCGATTGGTGGGACGCGGACACGCACCGGCGCGACCGGGCGATCTATGACGTCGCCTGGCGATCCGAGGGCCGGTTCCTGCGTGGTCGTACGTTGAGGCTTGGGGGCGTGGCGCTGCGCGAGCGTGGCGGCAATGCGGCGCGGCTGGAGGCGATCTGGGCGCGCGAAAAGCCCGCGAGCTAGAGCTTCAACGCGTACACCGGATCGTCGAACACGCGCTCGCCGACCTGAAACCGTCGACGCCCGCTCAAGGCAAAGCCCTCACGCTCGTAGAAACGCTGCGCGCGCGTATTCTCGGGGTGGGTGCCGAGCAGCAGCCTCCGCTTGCCGCGCGCCCGCGCCTCGTCGCGCGCGGCGGCGAGCATGGCGGGGCCAAGCCCCTGACCATGCGTGGTCGCCAGCGCATAGATGCGGCGCAGCTCGATGTCGTCAGGCGTGAGCGCGACCGGGAAGTCGGGCGGGGTCAGCACCGCGAAGCCGACCGGCGCGTCCGTATCGACCGCGCCCGCATAGAACACCGCCACTTCAGGGTCGGCGATCCAGCGCGCGAACGTATCAGCGTCACACCGCCCGGCGACGTGCGCGACAAGGTCCGCCGCGCCGATCAGCGCGTGGTACGTCTCCAGGAACGTCGCGCCCGCGACCAGCGACAGCGCGGGCGCATCGCCCGGCTCCGCGTGCCGCAGCCGCCACGTCATCGTCAGCCGACGATCTCGCCGGGCTGGAAAAAATACGCGATCTCGGTGGCGGCGTTCTCGTCGCTGTCGGAGCCGTGGACGCTGTTCGCCTCGATCGATTCCGCCAGTTCCTTGCGGATGGTGCCCGGCGCGGCGTTGGCGGGGTTGGTCGCGCCCATCACATCGCGGTTGCGCTGCACCGCGTCCTCGCCTTCGAGCACCTGCACCACCACCGGGCCGGAGATCATGAATGTGACGAGGTCGTCGAAGAACGCGCGCTCCCGGTGGACGCCGTAGAACCCCTCCGCCTGCTCGCGCGAAAGCCGCACGCGCCTGGACGCGACGACACGCAGCCCCGCTTCCTCCAGCATCTTGGTGACGGCACCGGTCAGGTTGCGGCGCGTCGCGTCGGGCTTGATGATCGAAAAGGTACGGGTCGCGGCCATGGCTGGTCACGGGCTCCTGATGGTGATGAACGGATGCGGCGCGCTCTAGGCGGCGGGGGGCGACGTGGCAAGCGAGCGTGGCGGCGCGGGATGCGGCTCGGCGCTGTCGCGGCACTGCAGCGGCGCTTCTCAGTTCCAAAGCTAAGCCTTCTTGCGAGCGACGACTCGAGTCTGCATTCAGCCCGCTCACGGATCGGCACCGTCGTGGTGGCGAGGCAAGGAAGCAACCCATGGACATCTTGCACATCGACGCCAGCGCCAGCGACGCGGCCACCTCACATTCGCGCCGCCTTTCGGCTGAGCTGGTCGAAAAGCTGAAGGCCGCCCACCCCGGAGCCTCGGTCGTCTACCGCGATGTCACAGTCGATCGTCTTCCTCACGTCGACATGACCATTCGTCAGGCGTGGGTGCCAGAAGGCGAGAAAGATGCCTCGCTCACCGCAACGGCGACGCGATCCAGGGCATTGGTCGATGAACTCCTAGCCGCAGATGTCGTCGTCATCGGGTCGCCGATGTACAACTTCACGATCCCCTCGACCTTGAAGGCTTGGATCGATCATATTGCGATTGCCGGGCAGACGTTTCAATATACCCCGACCGGTCCGAAAGGCCTGCTAAAGGGGAAGGCCTATCTCGCGCTCTCGTCCGGTGGCGTATACTCGCAAGGGCCATTTGCCGCAGCGGAGCACCTCGCGACCTATCTGACTGCCATACTCGGCTTCTTGGGGATCGGCGACGTCGAAGTCGTACGCGCTGAGGGAGTTGCGTACGGACCTGAGCAAGACAAGGCCGCGATGGCATCTGCCCAGGAGCGTATTGAAGCCCTTGTTGCCGCATAGCTCATCGTCACGAGTGCGGGAATGATCCAAGTCCGGCGCTACCCCGCCTGCCCCCACCGGCCCGCATCGTTTTGCTTCCAGTAGCGCCGCTCCACCCCCTCGCGCGCCGCCAGCCCCTTCCATGCCTCGCGCGCCGCGCCGATGTGCTCGCTGTCGAAGAAGTGGAACGCCCGGTCGAAGCCGAGCGCCTCGTCGCGCCAGCGGCCGTCGACCAGCGCGACGTGGCGGGCCTGGTTGGCGGCGTTCACCTCCGGCGCGATCAACACCGGCTGCGCCGCGTCGTCGTCCGTGCCCGCCTGCGCGTGGGGGAGGAAGCTGTCGGCGGCATAGCTCCACAACAGCCGGTCGAGCGCCGCGCGCTGCGCCTCCCCCTCCGCCACGATCAGCAGCCGCCCGCCGCCCGCGAGCACCCGCTCCGCGATCGACGGCAGCGCGCGGTCGAGCGGGGTGGCGGTGAGGTGGTAGAAGTCGACCTGCATAGGTCTTAGAGCGAAGAAGAAGCGGGACCCCGGGGTCAAGCCCGGGGTGACGATGAATTGAAGGCGTCCTTCCGTCACCCCGGCCGAAGAGCCGGGGTCCCGCTATCTTCTATCCCTCCACCACCTCCGCCACGAACCGGTCGAGCAGCCGCACCCCGTACCCCGTCGCGCCCTTGTCGTAGGTCGCGCCCGGCTTGTCCGCCCAGACCATCCCGGCGATGTCGAGATGCGCCCACTTCACACCCTCGTCGACGAAGCGCTTGATGAACTGCGCCGCCGTGATCGAGCCCGCGCCCTTCGCGCCAATGTTCTTCATATCCGCGATGGGTGAGTCGATCAGCTTGTTGTACGCGTCTCCCAGCGGAAAGCGCCACAGCAGGTCGCCGCTCGCCTTGCCCGCCGCGAGCAGCTGGTCAGCCAGCGCGTCGTCATTCGCGAACAGTCCGCCATGCTCATGCCCCAGCGCGACGATCATCGCGCCGGTCAGCGTCGCGAGGTCGATGATCGTGGCGGGCTTGTGGTGCCGCTGCACCCAGGTGATCGCGTCCGCCAGCACCAGCCGGCCTTCGGCGTCGGTGTTGAGCACCTCGATCGTCTGGCCGGACATGGAGGTGACGATATCGCCCGGGCGCTGCGCCGCGCCGTCGGGCATGTTCTCGACCAGCCCCATCACGCCGATCACGTTCGCGCGCGCGCGGCGGGCGGCGAGCGCCTTCATCGCGCCCGCGACCGCGCCCGCGCCACCCATGTCCCACTTCATGTCCTCCATACCCGCGGCGGGTTTGATCGAGATGCCGCCGGTGTCGAACGTCACGCCCTTGCCGACCAGCGCCAGCAAAGGGTCGCCCTCGCCCGCCCCGGTCCATTTGAGCGCCAGCACGCGCGCCTCGCGCGCCGACCCTTGGCTGACCCCGAGCAGCGCGCCCATGCCCTCCACGCGCATCGCGGCCTCGTCGAGCACGATCACCTCGAGGCCGAGGCCTTCGACGCTGTTCGTCACCTGTTCGACGAAGGTCTCGGGGTAGAGCAGGTTCGGCGGTTCGCTCACCAGCACCCGGGTCAGCGCCATGCCCGCCGTCACCGCATCCTGCGCCGCCCAGGCGTCTTGTGTGCCCTCCGGCGCGCCCGCGATCACGATCTCGGTCAGCGTCGGTTTCGACTTGTCGGGGAGCTTGGTGCGGTACACGTCGTGCCGCCACGCGCGCTGCGCCGCCGCGCCCGCGAACCGCGCCGCCGCCTTGGCGGAGGGCGATGCGTCTGTCAGGTCGGCCGTCGCGCTCTCAACGCCCGAGGTCAGCAGCCGCGCGGTGAGCGCTCCGCCCGCCTTCTCCCAATCGGCCTCGCTGCCGCCGCCGACGCCGAGTAGCAGCACCCGCCGCGTGCCATCCCCCGCCGCGATGAATGTCTCGACGGCCGTGCCCGCCTCGCCCTCGAACCGGTGGCCAGCCGCCGCCGCGCGCAACAGCCTCAGCCCCGCGTCGCCCAGCGAACCGACCGACAGCCGCACCATCCCGCCGGTCTCCACCGGCAGCGCGAGGACGGGCGCGTCGGCGGCGACGGCGGAAACGAAACTGATCTTCATGAGGACGGATCCTTGTGCTGGCCGGTTCTTTAGGCGCGCCCACGCCCGAGCGTCCAGCGCGACGCGTTGCGTCCCGTCGCGGATTGCGGCCCCGCTCGCGCGATGCGATAGGCGCGGACGGGCGGGCGTCATCATGGCGGTCGGGGCGGGATGACGGGAACGCGTGACGCGGTGGGATGGCCTGGTCGGCGGGGTGGTGCCGCTCGCGTTCGCGCTGGCGTCGACCGCCGCCGCGCAGGACCTGCAAAGCCGCCCCGTCGCGCCGCCGACCCCCGACGCGATCGCCACCCCCGCCGACGCGGACCAGATCGCCTTCTCCGCCAACACGCTCGACTATGACCAGAACGCGGACATCGTCACCGCCACCGGCGAGGTCCGCATGGCCCGCAACGGCAGCCGCCTGCGCGCGGACAAGGTCGTCTGGGACCGCAAGACCGGCAAGGTGGTCGCCAGCGGCAACGTCGCCACCGTCAACCAGACCGGCGACATCGCCTATGGCGATCAGGTGGACCTGACCGACTCGCTCAAGGACGGCACGGTCGAGAACATGCTGCTCGTGCTGCGTCGCGGCGGGCGGATCGCGGCGGACCACGGCACCCGCGCGGCGGACGGAACTACGGTGCTTGCGGATGCGGCGTACACGCCGTGTTCGGTGACGGCGTCGGACGGCTGTCCGAAGAACCCCAGCTGGCGCATCACCGCCGTCCGTGTGACGTACCGGCCGAACAAGCATCGCATCTATTACAAGGGCGCGCGCCTCCACCTGTTCGGCCTGCCTTCCGTGCCGTTGCCGGATTTGTCGAACCCCGTCGGCGGCGAGTCGAGCAGCGGGTTGCTGAACCCCGATATCCGCTACACCGCCGCCAATGGGCTGTCGGTGGCGGTGCCTTACTTCTTCCGGCTCGCGCCCAACCGCGCGGTGACGGTGACGCCGTATGTGTTCTCCGCGGCGCTGCCAATGATGAAGGTTGATTACGAGCAGCTGACCAGCCTCGGCGCGTACCGCGTCACCGCCTATGCGACGGTGAGCCGGCCGAGCGACGACCGCATCATCGGCGCCACCGGGACGTCGGAGACGTTTCGCGGCTATCTCGACGCGGTCGGGCGCTTCCAGCTCTCGCCGGAGTGGAGCATCTCGGGCTCGATCCGCGTCGCGACCGACAAGACCTTCGATCGCCGCTATGAGATTTCCTACGACGATCGTCTTCGCAGCACGATCAAGGCGGAGCGGATCGACGATAACTCCTACCTCTCGATCGCCGGCTGGGCGGTGCAGACGCTCCGTCTTAACGACAGCCAGGGGATGCAGCCGCTGGCGCTGCCCGAGGTCGACTATCGGCGGAGGTTCGACGACCCCCTGCTCGGCGGCAAGTTCGAGTTGCAGCTCAACACGCTCGCGCTCACCCGAACCGAGGGGCAGGATACGCAGCGCGCCTTCGCGGGGCTGCGCTGGGACCTTCGTAAGCTGACCACCATGGGTCAGGAGGTGACCTTCACCGCCTATGCGCGCGGCGACGTCTATGATGCGCAGAACACGCTGAGCGACCCGGTGCCGAGCTATCGAGGGCTGGAAGGATTCCAGGGCCGCGCGATCGGCTCGCTGTCGGTGGACGTGCAATGGCCGCTGGTGGGCGCGTTATGGGGCGGGACGCAGCGGATCACCCCGCGTTTTCAGCTGGTCGCCAGTCCAACCATCAAGAACCTCGCCATCCCCAACGAGGACTCGCGCGCGGTCGATCTCGACGACACCAACCTGTTCGCGCTCAACCGCTTCCCGGGCTATGACCGGTACGAGGATTCGAGCCGCGCGACCTATGGTGTCGACTGGGCGATCGACCTGCCGCGACTGAAAATCGAGAACCAGGTCGGGCAGAGCTACCGCTTCTCGTCACGCACCGACATCTTCTTCCCCGGCACCGGGCTGTCGGACAATTTTTCGGACATCGTCGGGCGCAGCGAGGTGCGCTGGCGCGATTTCGTGTCGCTGACGCTGCGGTACCGCCTCGATCACCAGAGCTTCGCCATCCGCCGCAATGAAGTCGACGCGACGGTGGGCAGCGAGAGCACCTATGTGCTGCTCGGCTACACCCGGCTCAACCGCAGTATCATGCCGTTGTTCGAGGACCTGACGGACAGCGAGGAGGCGCGCGCCGCCGGGCGGGTGCAAATCAGCCGGTTCTGGTCCGCGTTCGGCTCGGTGGTGATCGATTTGACCACCCGCAACGAGGACCCGTCCTCGCTGTCAAACGGGTTTCAGCCGATCCGCCACCGGCTCGGCGTACAATATGAGGACGATTGCCTGCGGATCGGGTTCACGTGGCGGCGCAACTATGTGGACACCCTCGGCGCGCGGGCGAGCAACGGCTATCTGCTGACGCTGTCGTTCAAGAACCTCGGCCGTTGACCGACGCCCGCATGGTTCCCTCGCGCGCCCAACCGCGCTAAGCGCCGGTTCAGGTATGGGCGGGCACGAGCACGGGCGCTCGCCGACAAGGCATGGGACGTTGATGATGACGAACAGGTGGATCGCGCGCGGCGCGCAGGTGGCGGGAACGGCCGCGCTGCTCGCGCTGGCGTCGGGTTTGGGCGCGCAGACCGTGTCCGACAGCCAGGTCCCGGACGCGACCGGGCTCAACCTGCCGGCGAACATGCAGATTTTCGGCAAGCTCGATCCGAACGTCCGCAAGCCGACCGCGATCGTCAACGACACGGTGATTACCGGCACCGACGTCGATCAGCGCGTGGCGCTGATCGTGGCGGCCAATAACATCGACGTGACCGGCGACGATCGCGACAAGCTGAAACTGCAGGTGTTGCGCCAGCTGATCGACGAAACGCTCCAGATCCAGGAGGCCAAAGCGCGCGACATCACTGTCGGCACAGACGAAATCAACGAAAGCTATGATCGGGTGGCGCGCCAGTTCAACCGCTCGCCGGCCGAATTCGGCCGCTACCTGCGTGAGCGGGGCTCGTCCGACAAGTCGCTCAAGCGCCAGATCGAAGGCGAGCTGGCCTGGCAACGTTACCTGCGCCGCAAGGTCGAGCCGAACGTCAACGTCGGCGACGCGGAGGTCGCCGCGATCCTCAAACGGCTGGAAGACAGCAAGGGTCAGCCCGAATACCATCTGCGCGAGATCTACATTAAGGGCGATGGCGATCGCGCGCCGCAGGCGCAGGCGAGCGCGGCGCAGCTGATGGAGCAGATCAAGGCGAACAAGGCGCCGTTCGACTATTACGCGCGCAACTTCTCCGACTCGACGACCAAGATCAACGGCGGCGACCTGGACTGGGTACGCCCGGCCTCGCTGCCGGAGTCGCTTGCGCAGACCGCGCAGGAGATGCAGGTCGGTCAGGTCGCGGGGCCGATCGAAACGCCCGGCGGCTATTCGATCCTGTACCTCGTCGACAAACGCCAGGTGCTGACCGCCGACCCGCGCGACGCGAAGCTGAGCCTGAAGCAGCTCACCGTCCACTTCCCGGAGGGGACCACGCAAGCGCAGGCGACCGAACGCGCCGCGCAGTTCGCGAAACTGACCCAGACCATCCGCGGCTGTGGCGAGGTGGAGAAGAGCGCCGCGACCATCGGTGCGGAGGTGGTCAACAACGACACGATCCGCATCCGCGACCTGCCGGTCCCGTTGCAGACTATTATCCTCAAGATGCAGGTCGGCGAGTCCTCGCCCCCGTTCGGCTCGCCGGAGGAGGGCGTTCGCGCGCTGGTGCTGTGCGGGCGCGACGACCCGCAATCGGGTATGCTGCCCAACCCGGAGGCGGTGCAGGGCCAGCTGGAGCAACAGCGTGTCAACCTGCGCGCGCAGCAGATGCTCCGCGATCTCCGCCGTGATGCGATCGTTGAATATCGCTGAGCCGGGCCGCCACGACATGACCGCGCCGCTCGCCGTGTCGATGGGCGACCCGGCCGGGATCGGCGCGGAGATCATCGGCAAGGCGTGGTCGCAGCGCGGGGCGGAGGCGTTGCCGCCGTTTGTCGCCATAGGCGACGCGCGCGCGGTGGCGCGGGTGTGGAGCGGCCCGGTCGCGCGGATCACCGACTTGGCCGAGGTGGCGGGTGCGTTCAGCCGCTGCCTGCCCGTCCTCACCATCGACGACGCGGGCGAGATCAGCCCCGGCGTCCCCGACGTCGAGGGCGCGCGCTGTGCGTTGCGCTCATTGGAGCTCGCGACGGGGCTGACGCAATCGGGCGCGGCGCGCGCACTGGTCACGGGGCCTGTCTCCAAGGCGCAGCTCTATGGTATCGGCTTCGCCTATCCCGGGCAGACCGAGTTCATCGCCGAACGCTGCGGTATCGCGAACGAGAACGCGGTGATGATGCTGGCCGGGCCATCGCTGCGCGTAGTGCCGATCACCACGCATGTGCCGCTGGCGAGCGTGGCGGGGCTGCTCACGGTCGAGCTGATCGTCGCCAAGGCGCGGGCGACCGCGCGCGGACTGTGCCGCAACTTCGGGATCACCGCCCCGCGGCTCGCCTTTGCCGGCTTCAATCCGCATGCGGGTGAACAGGGCACCATCGGGCGCGAGGAGATCGACCTGATCGAGCCCGCGATCGAGCTACTTCGCGCGGAGGAGATCGACGCACGTGGCCCGTTCGCGGCCGACACGATGTTCCACGAACGCGCCCGCTCGGCGTATGACGTGGCGCTGTGCTGCTACCATGATCAGGCGCTGATCCCGATCAAGACGCTGCATTTCGACGAGGGCGTCAACATGACGCTGGGGCTGCCGATCGTGCGAACCTCGCCCGATCACGGCACCGCCTTTGCGATTGCGGGGCAGGACCGCGCGCATCCGGGCGCGACGATCGCCGCGATCCGCATGGCGGCGCAGGCGGCGGAGCACCGTGCGAGCGCGCTCGCCTGTTGACCGCGCTCCCGCCGTTGCGCGAGGTGATCGCGCGGCACGGGCTGACCGCGTCGAAGGCATTGGGGCAGAACTTCCTGTTCGACGCGCAGCTGCTGGCCCGCATCGCACGCGTGCCGGGCGATCTCGACGACGCGGAGGTGTTCGAGGTCGGGCCAGGGCCCGGCGGGCTGACGCGCGCGCTGCTCGGCGCGCGCGCGCGGGTGACGGCGGTGGAGCGCGATGCACGTTGCCTCCCCGCGCTGGCGGAGCTCGCGGAGGCCTATCCCGACCGGCTGCGCGTGATCGAGGGCGACGCGCTCGCGGTCGATGCGCCCGCGCTGTTCGCAGGGCGGCCGCACATCGTCGCCAACCTGCCCTACAATGTCGGCACCGCGCTGCTGGTCCGCTGGCTGACGGCCGCGTGGCCGCCATGGTGGGCGAGCCTGACGCTCATGTTCCAGCGCGAGGTGGCCGAGCGGATCGTCGCTGCGCCCGACACTGACGCTTATGGTCGGCTGGCGGTGCTCGCGCAGTGGCGCGGATCGGCGCGGATCGCGATGACCGTCCACCGCTCCGCCTTTACCCCGCCGCCCAAGGTGATGTCGGCGGTGGTCCACCTCGTCCCCGATGAGCAGCCCGAAGACGTGCGGGTCGAAGTGCTGGAACGCGTCACCGCCGCCGCGTTCGGGCAGCGCCGCAAGATGCTGCGCCAGTCGCTCAAGTCCGTGCCCGGCGCGCTGGATGCGCTAGCGACCCTCGGCATCGACCCTACGCGCCGGGCGGAGACGCTCGGCGTCGACGAGTTCGTCGCGCTCGCCCGCGCGCTCGGCTGAGCTATTCCTTCGCTGGCGGCACGGTCGCCTGCGCGGTCGCGATTGGCGGGCCCTTGGCGATCGCGGCGGCAAGCTGGGTCGCTTCCGCGCACCCGCTCCGGCACAGCGTCCGCAGCTTGGTGAGGTTGTCGCGCGCGCGGTTGACCGCGCCCTTCTGCACCAGCGCTTCGCCCTGCCCCTTGAGCGCATCTAGATCATTGGGTTCGAGCAACAGCGCCTCGCGATACAGCCGGATCGCCTTGCCCGGCAGCCCGACCTCGTCCGCGACCCCGGCCAGCGCCTTGAACGCCGCGCGGTTGCGCGGGTCGACCGCCACCGCGCTCTCGAGCAGATCGGTCGCGAGCTGGAGGTTGCCGCTTGCTTCCGCCGCGCGCCCGCGTGTCAGCAGCGCGGTCG
>CAXSEO010000020.1:0-12243 GCA_964235525.1 uncultured Sphingomonas sp.
GGCGGACGGCGTCGTCGCCTATGCCGGCGAAGGCATCGCCGCGCTGGGCGGGCTGGTCATCGTCCGCCATGGCGCGGGCTGGACCACCGTGTACGGCCATGCCAGCAAGCTGCTCGTGCAGCGCGGGCAGAGCGTCCGGCGCGGCCAGACGATCGCGCTGTCGGGCGACACCGGGTTCGTGGACCGGCCGGAATTGCACTTCGAGCTGAGGAAGGGACGCACGCCGGTCGACCCGGTAGGGCAATTGCCGCGGCTGTAGGCGCCTTGGGACCGATCGCACTTTCTCCGTCAACCTTAACTTGTTTCATGGTCCAGCGTGGCCCAGGCAATCAGCGGTGACCAATGGGACCGAATAAGCCGACCGTCGAGCTGAGCTCGCCGGGTGACGAATGAGGGAAGCGGGTGTAACCGCCCTCGCCATGACCGAATACCGCTCCGACCTCCTGCGCCTCCTGTCCGAGCGCGGGTACATCCACCAGCTGACCGACGCAGCCGGGCTCGACGCGCTGGCGAGCGCGCAGGTGATCCCCGGCTATGTCGGCTTCGACGCCACCGCGCCGTCGCTGCACATCGGCAACCTGTTGGTCGTGATGCTGCTCCGCCGCCTTCAGCAGGCTGGGCACAAGCCAGTCGTCGTGATGGGCGGGGGCACCACCAAAGTGGGCGATCCGTCGGGCAAGGACGACGTACGCAAACTGCTCGACGATGAAGGTATCGACACCAACATCGCCGCCATGCGCCGCATCTTCGAGCGGTTCCTGACGTTCGGCGATGGCGCGACGGACGCGGTGATGGTCAACAACGCCGACTGGCTGGACCGGCTCGAATACATCCCCTTCCTCCGCGATGTGGGGCGACATTTCACCATCAACCGTATGTTGACCTTCGACTCGGTCCGCCTCCGGCTCGAGCGCGAGCAGCCGCTGACGTTTCTCGAGTTCAACTACATGATCCTGCAGGCGTACGACTTCCTTGAATTGTCGCGCCGGGTCGGTTGCCGGTTGCAGCTCGGCGGGTCGGACCAGTGGGGCAACATCGTCAACGGCATCGAGCTCGCCCGGCGGATCGACGGAGCGGAGCTGTTCGGCGTCACAGCCCCGCTTGTCACCAAGGCGGACGGGAGCAAGATGGGCAAGTCGGTTGCGGGCGCGGTGTGGCTCCACGAAGACCAGCTGTCCGCGTACGATTACTGGCAGTTCTGGCGCAACACCGACGACCGCGACGTTGGTCGGTTCCTGCGGCTGTTCACCGACCTGCCGCTAGGCGAGATCGCTCGGCTGGAGGCGCTGGATGGTGCGGAGATCAACGCCGCCAAGATCGTCCTAGCCAACGAGGCTACGGCACTATGCCGGGGCCGCGCCGCAGCCGAGGAGGCCGCCGACACCGCGCGGCGCACGTTCGAGGATGGCGCAAGCGGCGACTCGCTTCCCCGCCTCGTCGTGGCGGGGCAGATCGTGATCGTCGATGCGCTGGTCGGGCTCGGCTTCGCGGCGTCGAAGGGCGAGGCGCGGCGGCTGATCAAGGGAGGCGGTGCGCGGGTCGCGGGCGAACAGGTGAGAGACGAGGCGCTGGTCATCGCTGTCGGGAGTGATCCGGTGCGCGTGTCGGCGGGCAAGAAGCATCATGGGTTGCTCACCAGCGCGTAACCATAGCGCGCCGCGCAACCTTCATCACCCGTTTACGCCTTTAAGCCTAGCCCCGTGTCGAAAGGACCGGGCGCATGGCGGCAATGGCCGCGCACAACGAGTATCGGCACGAGCCGCGCGACGAGGTGCATCACCGCGCCCGCGCGACCGATCTCGCGGCGAGCTGTCCGTTGCCGATGCTGATCGTCAACTTCTCGCCCGGCGGGTTGATGGCGCGCTGCGAGATGCCGCTCGCACCGGGCGATCGCTTCCGGGTCGTTTTGCCCGGCGCGGGTGCCCGCATCGCCGAAGTGCGCTGGGCGCTCGGCGGGCGCATCGGTTGCCAGTTCGAGCAGCCGATCCCGCTCCTCGACTACGCGTACGCGCTCGCGGCTATGCGCGGGTAGGGGCATACGTCGCTCGGCAGGATGATCCCGGCGGTTTCCCTTTTACCCGAAGACCAACTTTGCAAAGGCCGCACCCGCGGCGAACAGAGCAGCGCCCGCGCCGAGTCCCGTAAACGCCACGGTCCAGACCGCCAGCTTGTTTTCCGTCCGCACCTTCGCCGCCTCGGCAATCATCTTCTGAATCTCGGCCTGCATCTTGTCGATGCGTGCGAGCTGCTCCCGCATGTTGAGCGGAGGGTCCTCAGACGGTATGGTCGCCATTATCATGCCTCCTGCTTGCTAGGTAGCGAGCCCAATTAGACATTGCGAGTCAGCCCGACCGCAGCAGCCCCACGCCCGCGTCGCGCTCGAACAGGTATAACACCACCCGCGCGGCCTGCCCCCGCTCGCCCGCCAAGCCCCCGTCGCGATCGATCAGCAGGCGCGCATCGTCGGTCGCGGCACCAATCAGCGCTTGAAGGAGCTCGGGCGTGGCGAGCCGGAACGCGGCCTCCCCCGACTGGCGGGTGCCGAGCAGCTCGCCGCCGCCGCGCAGGCGAAGGTCCTCCTCGGCAATCCGGAACCCGTCATTGGTATCGCGCATCAACGCCAGCCGTGCACGTGTCGTCTCGCTCATCGCCGACCCGCGCACGAGCAGGCACATCGACTTGCCCGGCCCCCGCCCCACGCGCCCGCGCAGCTGGTGCAGCTGCGCCAGCCCAAAGCGGTCGGCATGCTCGATCACGATCAGCGTCGCGTTGGGCACGTCGACGCCGACCTCGATCACCGTGGTAGCGACCAGCACGCCGAGCCGCCCGCTGGCGAACTCGGCCATCACCGCGTCCTTGTCGGCGGGCTTCATGCGGCCGTGCACCACGCCGACGCGATCCCCGAACCGCTCGCGCAATGCCGCCGCGCGCGCCTCGGCGGCGGCGAGGTCGCTGCGTTCGCTCTCCTCCACCAGCGGGCAGACCCAATACGCCTGCTTGCTCTCCGATAGGTGGCGGCCAAGCCCGTTCACCACCTCGTCGAGCCGCTCCCCCGACACTACGCGCGTCTCGATCGGCTCGCGACCCGGCGGCATCTCGTCGAGCCGGCTCTGGTCCATCTCGCCGTGCATCGCCAGCGTCAGCGTGCGCGGGATCGGAGTCGCGGTCATCGCCAGCAGGTGCGGCGGGGTGCGCGCCTTGGCCTGCAGCAACAACCGCTCGGCGACCCCGAAGCGGTGCTGCTCGTCGACCACCACCAGTCCGAGGTCCTGGTAGCCGACCGCCTCCTGGAAGATCGCGTGCGTCCCGACCAGGATGTCGATCGACCCGTCGGCGAGGCCCATCAGCGTCGCCTCCCTCGCGCGTCCCTTGTCGCGGCCGGTCAGCACCGCGACCTCGACCGGCAGCCCGGCGAGTGTGCGCCGCAGCGTCTCGCCATGCTGACGCGCGAGAATCTCGGTCGGCGCGAGCATCGCCCCCTGCGCCCCCGCCTCGACCGCGATCAGCAGCGCCATCGTCGCGACCAGCGTCTTGCCCGAGCCGACATCGCCTTGCAGCAGCCGCAGCATCGGCGAGGCCTGCGCTAGGTCGCCCTCGATCTCGCGCACCGTCCGGGACTGCGCGCCGGTCAGCTCGTAGGGCAGCCGCAGCATCGTGCGCAGCCGCCCGTCCCCCGCCAGCGCCCGCCCGCGCCGTCGTCTCGTATCCGCGCGCACCAGCGACAGCGCGAGCTGGTTGGCGAACACCTCGTCATAGGCGACGCGCGCGCGGGCGACCTCGTCCGCCGGGTCGGCGTGTACGCGCGCGAGCGCCTCGCGCCAGTCGGGCCAGCCCCGCGCCGCCTTGAGCCCCGGCTCGATCCACTCCGGCATCGCGGGCGCACGCGCGATCGCTTGGGCCGCCATGTGGGCGAGGCGGCGCGAGGTCAGCCCCTCGGACAGCGGGTAGATCGCCTCGCGCTCGCCGGGGCCATCCGGGTCATCCGGATCGCCGACATAGTCCGGGTGGACCATCTGCAGCTCCTGCCCGTACATCTCCAGCTTGCCGGACACCCGCCTGGGCTTGCCGAGCGGAAACAGCTTCCTCGCGTACCCCGACGAGGCCCCGAAATAGGTCAGGCTGACATAGTTGCCGAGCGCGTCGACCGCGTGGACACGCGTCGGCCCACGCCCCGCGCTCGACCGGTAATCGCGCGGGGTCAACACGATCGACACTACCCGCCCCGCGTCCGCCATCATCAGCTCGGTGCGGGCGAGCCGGTCGATCTGCCCGGTCGGCAGGTGAAACAGCACATCGACCACACGCCGCAACCCCAGCCGCTCGAGCGGTCGCGCTAGCGCAGGGCCGACGCCCTTCAGCGCGGTGACTTCGGCGAACAACGGATTGAGGATGTCGGGGCGCATGGCTATCTGGCGTCAGGTAACCACGAGCCGACGGGTGCGCTAGCGCCCGTCGGCCTATCCGCGTTGGAGCGACATGGATCACGAGACCCGAGTCAAACGCCTCCGCTTCCGCGCCTGGCATCGCGGGACGCGGGAGGCGGACCTGATGGTCGGCGGCTTCTTCGACGCGCACCACGCCGGGTGGAGCGCGGACCAGCTCGCCTGGTTCGAGGCGCTGATCGAGGAACAGGACGTCGACATCATGGGCTGGGCGATCGGCTCGATCCCATGCCCGCCGGCTTGGGAAGGCGAGATGATGCAGGCGATGCGCGCGATCAGTTACGTGCAGGTTCCGTCCTAACCGCTTCTCCCTCTCCCCTCAGGGGAGAGGGAGGGAGCCGCCGCAGGCGGCGGAAGGGAGAGGGGTGGTTCGACCGAACGTCGGCCATCGTTTCTCCCCCTCTCCCCAACCCTCTCCCCAAGGGGAGAGGGAGAGAAAGACTCAATGCCAACGCTCCAATCCATCCTCACCGCCCATCAGCCCCTGACCCTGTCGGGCGTCCCCAACGGCTTCCTACCCTCACTTCTCGCCGACCTCGCGCGCGCGGCCCCGCGCCGGGCAGTGTTCATCGCCTCCGACGAGGCGGAGATGCGCGCGGTCGCGTCGACCGTGACCTACTTCGCGCCCGAGCTGGAGGTGCTGCAATATCCCGCCTGGGACTGCCTGCCCTATGATCGCGCCAGCCCCACCTTGCGCGTCCAGGCGGAACGGCTGGCTACCCTCCACCGGCTGCAAGCCACGCCCAAAGCAGCGCAACTCGTCCTCACCACCGTCAACGCGGCGACCCAGCGCACGCTGACCCCGTTCCGCATCCGCCAGCTCGTCGCCAGCCTTGCGCCCGGTGAGCGGATTGGCCGCGACGATCTCGCGACCCTGCTGGCCGCCAACGGCTATGTCCGCACCGACACCGTCCACGACGCGGGCGAGTACGCCGTGCGCGGCGGGATCGTCGACCTGTTCCCGTCCGGCGAGGAACGAGGCCTCCGGCTCGACTTTTTCGGCGACGAGATCGAGAGCGTGCGCGCGTTCGATCCCGCCGACCAGCGCACCGTCGGACGGGTCGAGAGCTTCACGCTGCTCCCCGCGAGCGAGGCGCTGCTCGACGAGGCGTCGGTCAAGCGCTTCCGCGCCTCCTACCGCGAGCGGTTCGGCGCGACCGCGACCGGTGATCCTTTATACCAGGCGATCTCCGGGGGGCGGCGGCTGGCGGGCATGGAGCATTGGCTGCCGCTGTTCGAGGAGAAGCTGGCGACGTTGTGGGACCATCTCGGCCCCGACCCGATCGTCGTGCGCGATTCCGGTACGCCCGCCGCCGCCGAGAGCCGGCTCGAGTCGATCGCGGACTATTTCGAGAACCGCCGCCGCGCCGAGGCCGCGCAGCCGGGCAGCTATCGCCCGCTCCCCGCCAAGGCGCTGTACCTCGACGCGGCGGAGTGGAGCGAACGGCTGACGGCGGCGAAGGCGCATCTCGTTTCCCCGTTCCACGAGCCCGAGTCCGCGACCGTGCTCGACTTCGGCGTCGACGGCCCGCGCGACTTCGCGCCCGAGCGCGCCAATGCGGCGAACGTGTACGAGGCGGTGGTCGATCACCTCGCCGCGCTCCACAAGCAGGGCCGCAAGCCGGTGCTCGCGAGCTACTCCGTGGGTGCGCGCGAGCGCCTTTCCGGCCTGCTCAAGGACCACGACCTGACCGGGATGCGCCCCGTCGAGACCTGGCAGGAGGCGCTCGCCGCCGCCGAGCGCGGCGTCGCGTTAGTCGTACTCCCGCTCGATCACGGCTTCACCGCGCCGGGCGTTGCGGTGCTGACCGAACAGGACATGCTCGGCGACCGGCTGATCCGCCGGTCGAAGCGGCGCAAGTCCGCGGACGCGTTCCTCGCCGAACTGGCGACGCTCTCGCCGGGCGATCTGGTCGTTCATGCCGACCACGGCATTGGCCGCTATCTCGGGCTGACCCAGATCCCGGTCGCCAAAGCCCCGCACGACTGCGTCGCGCTCGAATATGCGGGCGGCGACAAGCTGTACGTGCCCGTCGAGAACCTGGAGGTGCTCTCCCGTTACGGCTCGGGCGAGGAGGGCGCGGCGCTCGACCGGCTCGGCGGCGAGGCGTGGCAGCGGCGCAAGAGCCGCATGAAGGAGCGTATCCGCGAGATCGCGGGCGAGCTGATCGCGGTCGCCGCCGAGCGCGCGCTGCGCCCCGGCGATGTCGCCGAGCCCGACCATTCGGGCTATCCCGCCTTTGTCGACCGGTTTCCCTATCAGGAGACCGACGACCAGGACCGCGCGATCCGCGACGTGCTCGACGATCTCGCGGCGGGCAAGCCGATGGACCGGCTGGTGGTCGGCGATGTCGGTTTCGGCAAGACCGAGGTCGCGCTCCGCGCCGCGTTCGTCGCCGCGATGGCGGGGATGCAGGTGGCGATCGTCTGCCCCACCACGCTGCTCGCGCGCCAGCATTTCAACAACTTCAAGGCGCGGTTCGAGGGCTTCCCGCTTGAGATCGGCCGCCTGTCGCGCCTCGTCACGGCCAAGGAGGCGAGCGATACTCGCGCCGGATTGAAGGACGGCAGGATCGACGTCGTCGTCGGCACGCACGCCGTGCTCGCCAAGTCGGTCGAGTTCAAGCGGCTTGGGCTGGTCGTCGTCGACGAGGAGCAGAGGTTCGGCGTTACCCACAAGGAGCGGCTCAAGACGCTGCGCGCCGACGTCCATATCCTGACGCTCACCGCCACGCCCATCCCGCGCACGTTGCAGATGGCAATGAGCGGCTTGCGCGAGCTGTCGGTGATCCAGACCCCGCCGGTCGACCGGCTCGCGGTCCGCACTTACGTCATGCCGTGGGACCCGGTGGTGCTGCGCGAGGCGTTGCTGCGCGAGCATTATCGCGGCGGGCAGACGTTCATGGTCACTCCGCGCATCGCCGACCTGCCCGACATCGAGCAGTTCCTGCGCGAGCAGGTGCCGGAGGTACGCTACATCGTCGCGCACGGCCAGATGGCCCCGACCGAGGTCGAGGAGCGGATGAGCGCGTTCTACGACCGCAAGTTCGAGCTGCTGGTGTCGACCACCATCGTCGAGAGCGGCCTCGACATCCCCGCCGCCAACACGATGATCGTCCATCGCGCCGACCGCTTCGGCCTCGCCCAGCTGTACCAGCTGCGCGGCCGCGTCGGGCGGGCGAAGACGCGCGCCTATTGCTACCTCGTCACCCCGCCCGAACGGCAAATGACCGACACCGCCGAGAAGCGGCTCAAGGTGCTGAGCGATCTCGACTCGCTCGGCGCGGGGTTTCAGCTCGCCAGCCATGACCTCGACATCCGCGGCGCGGGCAATCTGCTCGGCGACGAACAATCCGGGCACATCAAGGAGGTCGGCTACGAACTCTACCAGTCGATGCTGGAAGAGGCGATCATGGAAGCCAAGGCGGGGGGCCTCCGCGATCGACCGCGCGATTTCAGCCCCCAGATCACCGTCGACGCGCCGATCCTGATCCCGGAGGATTACGTCCCCGACCTCGACCTCAGGATGGGGCTGTACCGGCGGCTGAACGAGCTGGAAGACCGCCCCGCGATCGACGCGTTCGCCGCCGAGATGATCGACCGCTTCGGCCCGCTGCCCGACGCGACCGCGAACCTCGTCACCGTGATCGAGATCAAGCTCAACGCGCGAGCGGCGTGCATTGCCAAGCTCGACGTCGGCGCGAAGGGCGCGCTGGTGTCGTTCCACGACGACAAGCCGCCCAATGTCCCGGGGCTGCTCGCCTATGTCGAGCGGCTGGGCGGGGTCGCCAAGCTGCGCCCGGACAGCAAGCTGGTGGTGACGCGCGCCTGGGGCGACCCCGCCGCGCGGCTCAACGGCGCGTTGCAGCTGAGCAAGGGACTGGCAAAGGCGGCGGTGTAGATACTATCGAACAGTCACATTCGGTATCGCGCCGTCCTGTCGCTGTGGCTATATCGGGTCCATGAGCGATAGTCCGGAAAGCCTGACCCTCCGCATCCTTCAGGAGATGCGCGCTGACATGCGCGACCTAAAGACCGGACTCGACGAGGTTCGGTCGGAGATGCACGAGATGCGAACCGATCTGACGCAGCGTCTCGATGGTAACACGATGATCCTGAACCTGATCGCGGGCGTGACGCACGATCACGAACAGCGGATCACCGATCTCGAGAGCCGCTGAACCGCCCTTGGCGCGGGAGCCGCCGTCAACCGTCGCCCCCTCCATTCTCCATCAGCCGCTCCAGCGCCGCCCCGTCCAGCGGCTCCGCGCACAGGAAGCCCTGGTACAGCTCGCAGCCGTCGGCGGCCAGCAGGTCGCGCTGCTCCGCCGTCTCTACGCCTTCCGCGATCACCGTCAGCCCGAGCGCGCGCGCCATGCCGATCACCGCGCGCACGATCACGCGGTCGCGCGCCGTCCCGACGATGTCCTGCGTCAACGCCTTGTCGATCTTGAGATAGTCGAGCGGCAGCGCCTGGAGATAGGCGAGGCTCGAATAGCCGGTGCCGAAGTCGTCGATCGCGACCCGGCAGCCTGCCGCGCGCAAGGTGGCGAGCGAGTGCGCCGCCGTGCCCAGCTCCGCGATCAGCCCGGACTCGGTGATCTCCGCCGTGACCCGCGCGACGGGGAAGCCGCTCGCGCGCACCCGGTCGAGGAAGCGGGTCGCGAAGTCGACGCGCGCCAGATCGGCCGCGGTGACGTTGACCGACAGGCGGAGCCCGCCCAGACTTTCCGGCCACGCTGCCGCGCGAGCCAGCGCGAGCGTCTGGACGTGGTCGGACAGCGCCGCGGCGACGCCCGCCCGCTCCGCCGCCGCGAACAGCGGCTCCGCGCCGAGCACGCCCAGCGTCGGATGTTCCCAGCGCGCGAGCGCCTCGACCCCGACGATCGCGCCCGTCGCCATCGCCACCTGTGGCTGGAACAGCACGTCGACTTCACCGCGAGCGATCGCACCCTGCAGGTTGATCGCGAGCGGGTCGGTGCTGGCGAGCCTTGTCCGCTGGCCATGCCGCGCGACACAGCGGAGCGACGCGGTAAACGCCTCTGGTGTCCAGGGGTTGGAGAGGAAGTGGGTCGCGCCCGCGTCCAGGAACCGGCCTAGCGTGCTCAGGTCGTTTTCGGACAGCAGCACCAGCATCGCCCCGCCGCTTGTGCCAAATGTCGCCGCCACGGCGAGTGCCTCGTCTACCATAGCGCGCGCATCCACGACCGGGACTCGTCCGCCAAGCGCTGCCAAGAGCTGCGTCGGATCAAGGGACATCCCGGTCGCCACCGCCCCCAACCCGGCCACCTGTGCCGTCAAATCGTCCGGCCGGTGGGTCCAGAAAAAGAGCCCCGCCGACTCGTCCGCGCTCACTGTTGCCATTGAACGCCGAGTCTACCCGCGTGGGGCTTAACGAGAAACGCCCTTGTGCGGTTACCGCCCCGGTCCTAGCTCCCGGACATGCCCTCCACGCCCGCCTCTCCGAGCATCATGGTCGACTCGCACGGGCGCAGCATCCGCTACCTCCGCATTTCCGTCACCGACCGCTGCGACCTGCGCTGCCGCTACTGCATGGCCGAGCAGATGACGTTCCTGCCCCGCGCGGCGCTGCTCGGGCTGGAGGAGATCGCGATCATCGCCGAGCGGTTCATCGCGCGCGGGGTGAGCAAGATTCGGCTCACCGGCGGTGAGCCGCTGGTGCGGCGCGATGTCGGGGAGCTGGTCCGGCGGCTCGGGCGGCAGGTCGGGGGCTCGCTCGACGAACTGACGCTGACCACCAACGGCACGCGGCTCGCCCGGCACGCGGAGGCGCTCGCTGCCGCCGGCGTGCGCCGCGTCAACGTCAGCATGGACACGCTCGATCCGGCGCTGTTCCGCTACATCACCCGGCACGGCGATATAGCGGAGGTGCTGGCCGGGGTCGCGGTCGCAAAGGCGGCCGGGTTGCGCGTCAAGATCAACGCGGTCGCGCTCAAGGGGCTGAACGAGGATGGCCTCGCGCCGATGCTGGCCTGGTGCGCGGCGCAAGGCCATGACCTGACGCTGATCGAGACCATGCCGCTGGGCGCGATCGACGAGGACCGGACCGACCGCTTCCTGCCGCTCACCGGCGTGCTCGAACAGCTGCGCGCGGCGTTCTCGCTCGTGCCCGACGCGCATCGTAGCGGCGGCCCGGCGCGCTACTGGCGGGTCGAGGGTACGGATACCCGCCTCGGGCTGATCTCGCCGATGACCGCCAATTTCTGCGACGGCTGCAACCGTGTGCGGCTGACCACCGATGGTAAGCTCTATACCTGCCTCGGCCATGACGACGCGGTCGATCTAAAGGCGGCGTTGCGCGGCGGCGGACTACCCGCGCTCGACCTCGCGATCGACGGGGCGCTGGCGATCAAGCCCGCGCGGCATCATTTCCGCATCGCCGCCGGCGCCGCGCCCGCCGTGTCGCGTCACATGAGCGTCACCGGGGGATGACCTACCTACGGCGGGCGCTGCTCGCCTCGCCCACGCCCGCCGCGCGCGTGGCGGAGGCCGAGCTCGCCGAGCTGGGCGACTGGGTCACCCCCGAAGAGGCGGACGTCGTCGTCGCGCTCGGCGGCGACGGGTTCATGCTCCAGACGCTGCACGCGATGCTGGAGCGGCGCGGCGGCGCGGTGCCGGTGTTCGGGATGAACCTTGGCACGGTCGGGTTCCTGATGAACGAGTGGCGATCGTACGGCCTCGATACCCGGCTTGAGCGGGCGCGTCCGTTCAAGGTGTCGCCGCTCAGCATGGTCGCGACGTGTGTCGACGGGCGCACGCATACGCTGTCCGCGATCAACGAGGTGTCCTTGCTCCGCGAGACGCGCCAGACCGCCAAGCTGGAGGTGAGCGTCAACGATCGCGTGGTGATGGCGGAGCTCGCCTGCGACGGTATCCTGGTCGCGACCCCAGCAGGATCGACCGCGTACAACTACTCGGCGCAGGGTCCAATTTTGCCGCTCGGCTCCGCGATGCTGGCGCTGACACCGATCAGCGCGTTCCGGCCGCGGCGGTGGCGGGGCGCGATCCTGCCCGACCGGGCGCTGATCACCTTCCGCGCGCTCGAAGCCGCCAAACGGCCCGTTTCCGCCGTCGCCGACCAGCGCGAGGTGCGCGAGATCGCCACCGTTGTCGTCGAGGTCGACCGGACGCGCGAGCTGACCCTGTTGTTCGATCCCGAGCACGCGCTCGATGACCGGATCACGATGGAGCAGTTTGTGGCGTAGCGCGGCTTGCGCCGCTCCGGCGCAAGACTCGCGCAAGCCCGGCCAGCGGGGCACCAGCCCCGACTGACGGCGCGGCTCCGCCGCGACGCGGCCCTCCTCCCACAGAGACGACAATACTTGCACCCCGCGCGCGAGCGGCTATAGCCCCTCCCTGAGCGCATTCCCTGATAGCTCAGCGGTAGAGTAGGTGACTGTTAATCACTTGGTCGTTGGTTCGAATCCAACTCAGGGAGCCACGCTCGACCCTGCCAACGCTGAGTAGCGCCGACCATACGAATGGTCGTGACGACGCGAAAACCGCCTGATCGCAAGCGCTTGGCCCGTGATGGACCCAATCCGTTCATCGCTCGTTCCACTCGGGTCATCTATGGCGACTCATCGCCGATCGGCGACGCATGGAGAAAAGCCCAATGACATCCAATCGCTTTGGACGCGGCGTCCTGGCGGCGGCGCTGGCCTCGGCCACGTTGCTGGTCGGTGCTTGCGCTACCGAGACCACCTATCACCCCGCCGTCGGCCACGGCTTCGAACGGACCGGGTTCAGCGAGCAGCAAATCGGCCCCGACCGCTTCATC
>CAXSEO010000021.1:0-12058 GCA_964235525.1 uncultured Sphingomonas sp.
TCGACCCGCCGAGGCGGCGAGCGCGGTGGGTGTGGCGGCCGAGGAGTTAGGTGCTGACGCGACACTCGATGCGCTGGTTCGACTGGCCCTGAGAAAAGCCGCGCGACCCTGAACCTGGTCGGGTGATCTGGATCAGTCGGTCGATCGGCTGATCGCCCCCCGGCAACGCTTCGTCGAAATCGTGTGAAACTTTCGTGTATTTTCCGGAACTTGCGCAGGCGTAGGATTGTGCGACTCTTTCTGACCAGATATTCATGTTCATGACGGTTTTCCGTTCTGGCCAGAGTGTAATCTCGTCTTCACCTTTGATGTGGAGTCGTGAACATGTCGGTATCATCAATAATCAAGACGGCCCTTTTAGGGTCTTTTCTCGCTATGCCCATGGTTGCTCGCGCGGAAGTCGCGGCCGATCCCAACTGCTGGCGCACCGACGAGATCGAGGCGGCTCGGTTCGAGGATTTCCGCCTCAAGATCCTGGTCGGCGCGCTGAACTGCAAGAACTACCTCCCGGGCGCGGCAGGAAGCTATAATAGCTTCCTGCAAGCGAAGAAGGAGTTCATCCTCGCCAACATGTATGTCGTCCGCGCGCACTTCGCCCGTGAGGCTGGAGCGTCGGAGGGTGCCGATAATTTCGCCAATTACGAGACGCTGGCCGGCAACAAATACTCCGCGCCGACCTTTGACCGCGCGAAATGCGAGTCGGTGGACTCTTATGCCCGGCTTGCGGCGGGCCTGTCGGACGCCGATCTGACCAAGTTCGTCGACACGATGTCGTCGGGACCATTGCCCTCGGGCTGCAAGCCCGCGCCGCGCGCCGTTGTGCCCGTGGTGATTGTCGCGGTCGCCGCGCCTCCCCCCGCGCTGGCCCCTTCGGCTGTGATGCTCGCCGCCGTCCCGTCCGTGCCGGTGCTGGTCCCCGCCGTGGCGAGCGTTCCCGTCATGAACGAGCCGATGACGGACGCGCAGCGCGTCGCAGCGTCGACCGCCGCCACCCGCCGACTGCTCGCCTCGCGTGCGGCGGCGCAGCCGAGTGCGGTCCCGGCGGTGGCTGTCGTGGAAGCTCCGGCGACGGTAACGCCAGCCGTGGCGATGGTTGCTCCGGCACCGGTCGAGGTGGCGGCGGTTGCAACCACCCCGGTCGTCGCTACGGCACCCGCGCCTGTCCCGGCGGCGCTGATCGTCGCCAAGCCGGAGCCCTCGGCGGCTGCAATCCCAGCGACCTTGCTGGTCACCAAGCCCGAGCCGGCGCCGGTCGCGTTCAAGGCGGACGTGCCCGCCCCTGTGAAAGCGTCGGCTTCGCCCGCCGTCGCGCTGGCGCTCGCCGAAGCGGCCAAGGCGCTCGCCGTCGCCGCCGCCGCGATGGCGCAGACCGGCACCAACTAAGCCGGTCACCGATCGAGAGGGGCGGCGGGCAAGACCCGTCGCCCCTCGTCACGTCGGCTCGCGGTCAGGCGGCGTCGATCTCGTCCTCGCCCTCGGTGCCATGGTCGACCAGCGCCTGGCCGAGATGCCGCACCTTCTCCGCGATCTTGGGGTCCTCCGCCTTGTCGGCGAGCTTCACTGTCGCGGGCCCGAGCTTGCCGAGCAGTTGCGTCACGCGCTTCACGTTCGGCTCGTCCTTGTCCAGCTCCTTGGCGAGCCGGTCCAGGTCGCCGTGCAGGCCCTTGGCGCCCGACACGTCGGTCTTCTCCAGCTCGGCGGCCCATTCATGGACCAGCTTCGCCCCGGACTTGGGGCTGGTGTGCGCCAGGCCCTTCTCGATCGCCTTTTCGGTGGACGCGAAACGCTGCGGCATGATGCAAACTCCTGTTGGGCGGCCACACGAAATCGGCGGCGCGCGTGCCCAACCGGCAGAGGGGGTGCGCGTTCCGCGAAGTGATGCGGATCAACTCGGGCGGTTGGTCTCCGGCCCGCCCGCGCGTATAAACGGCCTATGACCTCTCTCACTATCTCCATGCTCCCCGCACTGCAGAGCTGGGTCAACGCTCGCCTCGCCGAAGGCGGCTATGCGGACGCGGCCGAGTATCTCCGCGACCTCGTCCGACGCGACCGGGACCGTTTCGATTACGAGAGCGAGGAGGAAGTGGCTCGGGTCCGGGCGCTGGTAGAGGAGGGACTCGCATCGGGCATCGTCGACGAGGAACCGGACGCGGTGTTGGCGCGCATCATCGCACGGGTAGAACCGGCGGATGGTTGAGCTGCGGATCAGCTACCGCGCTGAGAAGGACCTCGATGACATACGCGATCATGGTGTGCGCCAGTTCGGCGCGGCCGCCGCAATCGAGTATTTGGTGGGGTTCTACCGTGTGTTCGCCCGGTTGCGCGACCACCGCAAGCGGGTGAGGCGCGAAACCAGTACGGCCAAGGAGTACGCAGCTTCTCGCATCGGCCGCACCGCGTATTATACCGGCTGCAAGGCGACATGGTGGTGATCAGCCGTATTCTTTACCAAGCCCGCGACGTGCGGTCCGCCCTGCGCCGACGTCAGTGACCGACGACCGCCTCCTCTCTTCCACCCGCCGCGCGGACGATGTCGACGCGGCGCTGCGCCCGCGCTCGCTCGACGATTTCGTGGGGCAGCGCGCCGCGCGCGAAAACCTGCGCGTGTTCATCGACGCGGCGCGCGCGCGGGGCGACGCCCTTGACCATGTGCTGTTCTTCGGTCCGCCGGGGCTGGGCAAGACGACGTTGGCGCAGATCGTCGCGCGCGAGATGGGGGTCGGCTTTCGCGCCACCAGCGGCCCGGTGATCGCCAAGTCTGGCGACCTCGCCGCGCTGCTCACCAATCTTGAGGACGGCGACGTGCTGTTCATCGACGAGATTCACCGGCTCCAGCCCGCCGTCGAGGAAGTTCTCTATCCCGCAATGGAAGACCGCGCGCTCGACCTGATGATCGGCGAGGGTCCGTCCGCGCGCTCGGTGCGGATCGACCTGCCGCGCTTCACGCTGGTCGGCGCGACGACGCGGCAGGGGCTGCTGACGACGCCGCTGCGCGACCGGTTCGGCATCCCGATCCGGCTGCAATTCTATACGGTCGAGGAGCTCACGCGGGTGGTGACGCGGGCGGCGGGGCTGCTCGGCCTGCCGGTCACCCCCGACGGCGCGAGCGAGATCGCGCGCCGCGCGCGGGGGACGCCGCGCATCGCCGGGCGGCTGCTGCGGCGGGTACGCGATTTCGCGCACGCGGCGGGGCACGAAGAAGTGGACGCGCGCGCGGCCGACGCGGCGCTGGGGCGGCTGGAGGTCGACGCGCTCGGGCTCGACGCGATGGACCGGCGCTACCTGACCATGATCGCCGACGTATATCGCGGCGGCCCGGTCGGCGTCGAGACGCTCGCCGCAGGGCTGAGCGAACCGCGCGATACGGTTGAGGAGGTGATCGAGCCGTACCTGATCCAGCTCGGGCTAGTGGCGCGAACCGCGCGAGGGCGATGCTTGAACGCGGGCGGGTGGAAGCACCTAGGGCTGAACCCACCGGCGGGGAGCCAGGAGGGGTTGTTTGATTAGAAAATAGCTCGCCATTATTGCACGCGCAGGTCACGCCGGCTTAAAATGCCCGTTTCGGCGCACTCTCCAGCTTGCACGTCCCTGTCTTAACGGGACTAGGCTGGTCGCCGATCGTCAGTTGGCGCGTGAACGTCAAATCCGTGCGGCTCAATTCGTAGCGAAGGCTCGTAAACCGCTCTTTGTCGGTCCAGCTGACGGTGGCTGCTGAGAACAGCGCCGGGAAGCGCTCGCTGTATCCTGTAGAGGGTACAGAGTAGGTCACGGTCTGGTTAGCCTCGTCTGACGCAATGTTGGTATGAAACGGTTTCCCATCCGACCCTGTAAGAGTGCAGGCGAGATAGGTAGGCGTTGCAGCTGCGGGCACTGGACAAAGAGCAAGTAGCGTTACCCAGAAACGCATAAACAGTCCTCCCGTCACGCTTGGCTATCCTCATCGGCTAAGGACAACAAGCCCTTGCCCTAAATCGCGCATGGCCCCCGACTTATGCCCCTGCTACGCCCTCCCCCATGCCATCGGCCGCCGCTTCCGCCCGCGAGATCCTCGTCCGTCTGCATGACGTGATGGCTGCGCGTACCTCCGCGCAGGCCAAGCTCAACAGCGTCGTCGGCATCATCGGCGGGGCGCTACACAGCGAGGTGTGCTCGATCTATCTGCTGCGCGAGGGCGTGCTGGAGCTGTTCGCCACCCGAGGGCTCGATCAGGCGGCGGTGCATGTCACCCGGCTCGCGCTCGGCGAGGGGCTGGTCGGCACGATCGCGGAGACAAGCGAGGCGCTCAACCTCGACGAGGCAGCGAGCCACCCCGATTTCGCCTACAAGCCCGAGACTGGCGAGGAACGATTCCACAGCTTCGCGGGCGTGCCGATTATCCGCCGCGAGCGCGCGGTCGGGGTGCTCTGCGTCCAGCACGCCGACCCGCGTCGCTATGACGAGGTCGAGATCGAGGCGTTGCAGACCGTCGCGATGGTGCTGTCCGAGCTGATCGCCAACGCCGGGCTGATCGACGCCGCCGCCGCCGTCGGCGCGACCCGCGCGCAGTCCACTGCCTCAGTCCGCATCCCGGGGCTCAGGCTGGTCGAGGGCATGGCGGCGGGGCACGCGGTGTTCCACCAGCCGCGCATCGTCGTCGAGCACACCGTCGCCGAGGACACCGAGGCCGAGCGCCACCGCGTCTATGCCGCGTTCGACAAGATGCGCGACGGCATCGACCGGATGACCCGCGAGGCCGAGTTCGGCACCGGCGGCGAGCATGAGGAGGTGCTCCAGACCTACAAGATGTTTGCCTATGACGAGGGGTGGGCCAGGCGGATCAACGAGGCGATCGACAGCGGGCTGACCGCGGAAGCGGCGATCGAGCGGGTGCAGCAGCGCACGCGCCAGCGGATGCGCCAGATCGGCGACCCGCTGCTCGCCGACCGGATGCACGATCTGGAAGACCTCGCCAACCGGCTGCTCCGCATCGTGTCGGGCCAGATGGGCACCGCCGCGCAGCTGGGTCTCAGGCAAGACACGATCCTGATCGCGCGCAACCTCGGCCCGGCCGAGCTGCTCGAATATGACCGGCGGCGATTGAAGGGCGTGGTGCTGGAGGAGGGCTCGCTGACCGCGCATGTCACCATCGTCGCGCGCGCGATGGGGGTGCCGGTGCTGGGCCGCGTGCGCGACGTCCGGCGGCTGATCGCGGACGGCGACCCGCTGCTGCTCGACGGGCTGGAGGGAGTGGTCGTCGCGCGACCCTCGGCGGTGATGGAAGAGGCGTTCGAGGCGAAGCTGATGCTCCGCCAGCAGCGCCGCGCCGCCTATGCCGCGCTGAAGGCGGTGCCGCCCGAGACGCGCGACGGGCATCGCATCACGGTGATGGTCAACGCGGGGCTGCGCGAGGATGTCGCCGCGCTCGACGTGACGGGCGCGGACGGGATCGGCCTGTTCCGCACCGAGTTCCAGTTCCTCGTCTCCGCCACCCTGCCGCAGCGCGAGCGCCAGCAGCGGCTCTACAAGGAGGTCATGGACGCGGCCGGGGACAAGCCGGTGGTGTTCCGTACCGTCGACATCGGCGGCGACAAGGCGCTGCCGTATCTCGACGGGCGCGGCGGGGACGAGGAGAACCCGGCGATGGGCTGGCGCGCGCTGCGGCTCAGCCTCGAGCGCGACGGGCTGATGAAGGCGCAGGCGCGCGCGCTGGTCGAGGCGGCGGCGGGGCACGTGCTCCACGTCATGTTCCCGATGGTCAGCGAGCCGTGGGAGTTCAACGAAGCGCGCACGCTGTTCGAGAGGCAGCGGGCCTGGGTCGCGGACCGCCGTCGCGCGACTCCGAGCGAGATCCGCTATGGCGCGATGCTGGAAGTGCCCGCGCTCGCCGAACAGCTCGACCTGCTGCTGCCGCGCGTCGACTTCCTGTCGATCGGTACCAACGACCTGACCCAGTTCCTGTTCGCCGCCGACCGCGCCAATCCCAAGCTGGCGGAGCGGTACGACTGGCTCAGCCCCGCGATCCTGCGTTTCCTCAAGCGGGTCGTCGCTCCGTGCGCTCAGGCGCGCGTTCCGCTCGCGGTGTGCGGGGAGATGGGCGGGCGACCGCTGGAGGCGATGGCGCTGATCGGGCTCGGCATCGAGCGGTTGTCGATAACCCCGGCCGCCGTCGGGCCGATCAAGGCGATGGTGCGCTCGCTCGACCGCGCCGCGCTGGCCACGCACCTCGACGCGTTGCTGGCCGCGCCGCCCGGCGACATGCGCGGTGAGCTGCTGCGCTGGGCGACCGAACAGGGCGTCGAACTCGGCTAACCGCTGGCCGCGCCGCGATTGACACGCGCCGCGCCGTTGGGGAACACCCGCGATGGCCGGGCGTATCACCCGATGTCCGGAGGATCGCATGACCGACCTGCCCCGCGCGGACGACGCGCCGCCCGCTCCCCTCCAAGCGGGCGAGCGGCTGCGCGCGGCGCGGGACGCGGTGGGGCTGACGCTGGCCGAGGTCGCGGAGCGGACCCGCATCCCGCTCCGCCATCTGGAGGCGATAGAGAACTCGACCTACGACGGGCTGCCGTCGAAGACCTACGCGGTCGGGTTCGCGCGCGCCTATGCGCGAACGGTCGGCGCGGATGAGGTCGCGGTCGCGCGCGAAGTACGCGAGGAGGTCGCGCGCACCGGGCGTCGCCAGCCGGAATATCAGCCCTATGTCACCGCCGACCCCGCGCGGCTGCCGTCGCGCGCGACCGCGGTCATCGCCGCCGGGGTGGCGCTTGCGCTGCTGATCCTCGCCGGGCTGTGGTGGGGCGCGAGCCGGCTCGGCGGCGGCGGCGAGAGCGCGCCCGCCCGGCCGAGCGCGGTCGCGCGTGCGCCCATCCCCACGCCGCACACCGCCGCCCCGACCGGCGGGCAGGTCACGCTGACCGCCACCGACACGGTGTGGCTGCGGGTCTATGATGCGGCGAACAAGACGCTGTTACTCGGGACCATGAAGCCGGGCGACAAGTTCGACGTGCCCGCGGGCGCGGATCACCCAAAGATCAACGTCGGGCGCGCGGACAAGCTGGCGGTGACGCTCAACGGCGTGGCGGTGCCCGCGCTCGGCGACGGCAGTCGCCCGATCAAGGACGTTCCGGTCGACGGCGCGTCGATCGCCGCGCGGCTGGCGGGCGCGCCGACAGCGGTTGCGACGCCGCTCCTCACGCCGTAACCGGGCGCATCCGCGGCGCCCCGCGCGACCCCGACGCATCACGCCGCGTCGCCCCCGCGTCGCGCTGAGCGCGCTTCCGGGGGCGACGAGGTGGAACGCGCCAATCGCGCCGCCGCCCGCGCGGCCGAGCGCGGCGTGCCGGTGCCCGTTCCCACGTCGACGACGACGCCTTAAGGCTGGCGACAGGCGCGCCGGTACAGCTATACGGCGTCATCAGCATGTTGGGGGGCCGTATGCGTTTGCGCCGTGTCGCACTGATCGGGGGATTGCTCGCCATCGCAGCGCCCGCGAGCGCGCAGGAGATCAACGCGCGCGTCGGCAAGCTCGAGTTCGAGATGCGTGCGGTGCAGCGCAAGGTGTTCCCGGGCGGCGCGGGCGGGTATGTCGAGCCCGACATCCGCGCGCCCGACGCCTCGCGCGGTGCGGACGCGGGCACGCCTGCGTCGAACCCCGACATCGACCTGTCGCAGCGCGTCTCGGCGCTGGAATCGCAGATGAGCCGATTAACTGGCGACGTGGAGCAGAACAGCCACCGGCTGCGCGTGCTGGAGGATCAGTTCGCGGCCTACCGGCGCGCCACCGACGCGCGGCTGGCGGCGGGCGCGGATAGCGGCACCGCGCGACCAGCCAAGGGCGGGGACGACGCCATGGCCCCGCCCGTCGACACGGCGGTGGACAGTTCGGTCCCGCGCGGTCGCCCGTCCTCGCGGCCCGTGCGCGCACCGACCCCGGACGAGGATGCTCAGCTTCCGGCTGGCGCACATGGTGATGGTTTCGACGGACCATATGCCGGCACCCGTCGTCCGCCGTCGACGATGGGAACCCGCACCGCGCGACTGGCCGCGGTGGAGAAGCCCGACACCGGCGACGCGCCCGAGGACGCGTATCTCTACGGCTATCGCCTCTACCAGGCGAAGCTCTACCCCGAGGCGGAGACGCAACTGAAGCAGGTGGTCGCCACCTATCCGAAGTCGAAGCGCGCGAGCTACGCGCAGAACCTGCTCGGTCGCTCGTACCTTGAGGAAGGCAAGCCGAGCCTCGCTTCGATCGCGTTCTACGACAATTACAAGAAGATGCCCGACGGCGACCGCGCGCCCGACAGTCTCTACTACCTCGCGCAGTCGCTGATGAAGCTCAACAAGCCCGCCGACGCGTGCAAGGTCTATGCGGAGCTCGGCGACGTCTATGCCGGCAAGATCACGCCGGAGATGAAGTCGAACGTGGCAAAGGGGCGTGTCGCTGCAAAGTGCCAGTAGCGCGCTGACCCCGGACCCGGCGCTGGTCGAGCGGTTCCGGTTCGATCTGGCGCGGCTGTGTGACCCCGTGCGCGATCGGGTCCTGCTCGCGGTGTCGGGGGGGGCGGACAGCATGGCGCTGCTGCTGCTCGGCCACGCCACACTAGGCGAGCGATGTGTGGCCGCGACGGTCGATCACGGCCTTCGTGCCCAGTCGCGGGCCGAAGCGCGGCTGGTGGCGACCGCGTGCCGGGCGCGCGGCGTCGAGCACGCGATCCTGACCGACACCATTCCGGAGCGGGTCGGGCGCACCACCAATCTCAGCGCGCGGGCGCGCGCCATGCGTTACCGGCTGCTGGAAGGCCATGCGGCGCTCGTCGGCGCGCGTTATGTCGCGACGGCGCACCACGCCGACGATCAGCTCGAAACCGTGGTGATGCGGCTGAACCGGGGCGCGGGCGTCAGCGGGCTCGCGGGCATCAGGGAACGCGGCGGTCCGATCATCAGGCCGGTCCTGCGCTGGCGACGGGCGGAACTCGCCGCGCTGGTGTCGGCCTGTGGCGTCGCGGCGGTCGAGGACCCGACCAACCGCGACGACCGCTTCGACCGCGCGCGGCTTCGCAAGGTGCTCGCCGGCGCGGACTGGCTTGACGCGGAGCGCGCGGGGGCGAGCGCGCGGGCGCTGGCGGACGCGGACGCAGCGCTGGACTGGATGACAGATCGCCTCGCCAAACAATTCTGCTCGCCACGCGACGACGGGGTCGCGCTGTGGCCGGGCAACATCCCGTTCGAGTTCAAGCGGCGGCTGGTCCATCACTGCCTTGCCCGGCTCGATCCTGCGCTAGAGGTAAGCGGACCCGCGCTTGTCCGCCTGGTTGAAGCGCTGGAGGCCAACAAGGGTTCGACCCTCGGCGGCGTCGTCGCCCGGATCGGTCGCAACGAACAAGGCGGCATTATCTGGGTGTTCCGTCCCGCCCCGCCACGCCGCGTAACATAGGTCGCGCGAACCTCGCCCTTTCCATTGCCATTAATCCCACGCGGCTTATCTTGAGCGTCGAAAGGTTTCCCTCCGCATGAGCGACGACAACAAGCAGCCTGCGCCCGAATCCGGCGGTGGCAACCCGTGGATGAAGAGCCTGCTGATCTGGGTTGGCATCCTGCTCGCGCTGGCGCTGTTCGTGACGATGATGGACGGGCGCGCGACGCAGGGCGCGGGCAACACGATCTCGTACACCGCCTTCCTCGACAAGGTGGAGCAGGGTTCGGTGACCAAGGCCGCGATGAGCCGTGAAGCGATCACCGGCACGGCGTCGTCGGGCGAGACCTTCCGGGTCAATACGCTGCCGCAGGGTGACCCCACCTTGATGGCCAAGCTGACCGAGCATCATGTCGATGTGTCCGGCAAGCCTGAGGAAGGCACGCCGTTCTGGGCGCTGCTGCTCTACCAGTCGCTGCCGATCTTCCTGTTCATTGGCCTGGGCTATTTCGTGCTGCGGCAGATGCAGAAGAACTCGGGCTCGGGCGCGATGGGTTTCGGCAAGTCGCGCGCGAAGATCCTGACGCAAAAGGATGGCAAGGTCACCTTCCAGGACGTCGCCGGGATCGACGAAGCGCGCGAAGAGCTGGAGGAGATCGTCGAGTTCCTGAAGGACCCGACCAAGTTCGCGCGGCTGGGCGGCAAAATCCCGAAAGGCGCGCTGCTGGTCGGCTCGCCCGGCACCGGCAAGACGCTGCTCGCGCGCGCGATCGCGGGCGAGGCGGGGGTGCCGTTCTTCACTATTTCGGGTTCGGACTTCGTCGAGATGTTCGTGGGCGTCGGCGCGAGCCGCGTGCGCGACATGTTCGAACAGGCCAAGAAGAGCGCGCCGTGCATCGTCTTCATCGACGAGATCGACGCGGTCGGCCGTCACCGCGGTGCCGGCCTCGGCAATGGCAATGACGAGCGCGAGCAGACCCTCAACCAGCTGCTGGTCGAGATGGACGGATTCGAGGCGAACGAGGGCATCATCATTGTCGCCGCGACCAATCGCCCCGACGTGCTCGACCCCGCGCTGCTGCGCCCGGGCCGGTTCGACCGGCAGGTGGTTGTGCCCCGCCCCGACATCGAGGGTCGGATCAAGATACTTGAAGTGCACATGAAGAAGGTGCCGCTTGCTCCCGACGTCGATCCGCGGGTGATCGCGCGCGGCACGCCCGGCTTCTCGGGCGCGGACCTCGCCAACCTTGTCAACGAGGCGGCGCTGAACGCTGCGCGCAAGGGCAAGCGACTGGTCGCGATGGCCGAGTTCGAAGAGGCCAAGGACAAGGTGATGATGGGCGCGGAGCGGCGCTCGATGGTGATGACCGAGGACGAGAAGCGGATGACCGCCTATCACGAGGCGGGGCACGCGATCGTCTCGATCCACGAGCCTGCCTCCGATCCGATCCACAAGGCGACGATCATCCCGCGCGGCCGCGCGCTGGGCATGGTGATGCGGCTGCCCGAGCGTGATTCGTACAGCTATCATCGCGACAAGATGTACGCGAACCTCGCGGTGGCGATGGGCGGGCGCGTCGCCGAGGAGGTGATCTTCGGCTACGACAAGGTGTCGAGCGGCGCGTCGAGCGACATCCAGTACGCGACCGGTCTTGCGCGCGATATGGTCACCAAATGGGGCATGTCGGACAAGGTCGGACCGGTCGAGTACGCGCAGCCCGAGGGTGAGAGCTTTCTTGGCTATTCGTCCTCACAGCCAGTGCGGATGTCGAACGCGACCGCGCAGATGATCGACGACGAGATCAAGTCGATCGTCGAGGGCGGGCTTGCGCGGGCCAAAACGTTGCTTAGCGATCACGTCGACCAGCTGCATCTGCTCGCGGGTGCGTTGCTTGAGTATGAGACGCTGTCGGGCGATGAGATCAAGCGGCTGATCGCGGGCGAGGAGCTTGACCGCAACGATCCCGGCGCTCGCTCGATCAATATGCCGGCGGCGGGCACGTCGATCCCCAAGACGCGCCGTCCCAAGGGCCCGTTCGGCACCCCCGCCCCGGCCGGCGCGTGACGCGTCGCGCCCGGGTGGCTGTGGCGACAGTGGTGTTCTCGCTCGCTTCGGCGACGCCCGCCGCCGCCGCGGCGATGGATGTCGCCATCTTCCTCGCTAAGGTGACCGCGCTCAAGGCAAGGGGGCCGTTGGCGCTATTCTCCTCCGACTATGGCCTGCTAAAGCGCGAGGCGGCTGTCGCCACCATGCAGATCAGCGCCGACAAGAAAGCGCGCGCCGCCGCGCACCAGCCGCCGCTCTACTGCGCCGCCGGAAATCAGCGGATGAGCGCCGACGAGATGATCGCGGCCCTGTCCGCGATCCCGCCCGCCGAGCGGGGCATGAGCCTGAAGGACGGGTTCATGCGGGTGATCGTGAGGCGGTACCCTTGCAAATGACCATTCCGCCCGCGAACGTACACCACCGCTTGGTTTGATCGCTCCTCGGATTTGCGTGGAGGCGTAACGCGAACACCGCTACTGGTCCGCCATCGCAGTTATAGGCCGGGTTGCCGATCAGTTGTGCGTCGGCGGTGGCGTGGGAATTGCCCTCGGCGAACGACAAGTCGCCTAGGGCGTGGACTCAACCGCTCTGAGCCGATGCGTGTTGCGGCGAGCATG
>CAXSEO010000022.1:0-11891 GCA_964235525.1 uncultured Sphingomonas sp.
CAGATCCGCATCAAGCCAGCATACCTCCGTGCGCGGGGTCATCACCTCGCGCACCGGGCGGCCCGCCAGCCGCACCACGCCCGAGATGATCGAGCGCTCATGCTCCTCGAGCACCCCCGACGCGCTCGCCTCGGCGACCACGAGGTGCAGCTCCTCCGCCGTGACCTGGTCCTGATTGTGGCGCGTCAGGCCCATCAGCCGGAAGATGCCCGCGCTGGTCCGGTCGAGCGCCCAGACGATCGGCGCGGCGATGATGGCGAGCCAGCGCATCGGCGCAGCCATCGCGGCGGCGATCGGCTCGGGGCTGCGGAGTGCGATCTGCTTGGGGATGAGCTCGCCGATCACCAGCGACACGGCGGTAGTAAGGCCGATGACGAGCGCGAAACCGAGACTGCGCGCAGGGCTCGTCGCGACCCCGAGCGCGTGCAGCCGCAGCGCCACCGGCTCGCCCAGTCGCTCACCCGAGAACGCGCCCGCCAAGGTCGCGATCAGCGTCAGCCCGACCTGCACCGTCGAGATGAACCGCCCCGGGTCCGCCGCCAGCGCGATCGCCGCGCGCGCGCCGCGCCGCCCGGTCCGCGCCATTGCCTCCAGCCGTGCGCGCCGCGAAGAGACGATCGCCAGCTCGCTCATCGCGAACACGCCGTTGAGCAGGATCAACGCCAGGATGACGAGGACGTCGAACCAGGGAAAAGGGGGAAGCATGACCTTGCCCGCATCAATGGCGGATGCGGGCGCACCGCACAACGCCGCTCATCGTCGCGTCGCGAAGAACCCGCGCAGCAGCGCCGCTGCTTCACCCTCGCCGATGCCGCCATACACCCCCGGCCGGTGGTGGCAGGTGGGCTGCGCGAACAGGCGGGGGCCGTGCTCGACCGCGCCGCCTTTCGGGTCGGGCGCGCCGTAATAAAGCCGCGCGATGCGGGCATGGGCGATCGCCCCGGCACACATCGCGCACGGCTCCAGTGTCACCCACAGGTCGCACCCGTCGAGCCGCTCGCGCCCGAGCGCCGCCGCGGCCTCGCGGATCACCCGCATCTCGGCATGGGCGGTCGGGTCGTGAGTGGTGCGCGGCGCGTTGGCCGCCACTGCGACCACCCGCCCCTCGCACACCAGCGCCGCGCCGACCGGAACCTCCCCCGCCGCCGCCGCCTCGCGCGCGGCGGCGAGCGCGAGGCGCATCGGTTCGGGGAGGGGGAACATTGGGGGCATCTTGCGCGACAACGCCGGGGAAAGTCCACCGCGCTCGACGATCTCTGAGGCAGTGCCCCGGCGAAGGCCGGGACCCAGTTACGAAGCATGTTGCGAGCGGACGATCTCCGCTTTGCAGTGGCGGGAAGCTGGACCCCGGCCTTCGCCGGGGAACCGAAGCTCCCTTACCCCGCCCGCGCCACCGTCCATAGCGCGAACGCCGCGCCCGGCGCCACGCCCAGCAGCGTCAGCCCGCATGCCGTCCAGAACGCTCGCGCGTTCGCCCCGGCTAGCCGCACCCCAAGTGGCGGGAGCAGCACCGCCGCGACCAGCGCGCCCGGCCTCATTGCGCCGGCGCGGCGGCATTGTCCGGCTTTTCCACCCGGAGCGTCGGCACGGAGACCGCTTTCTGCTCGGTGCCGAGCTTCACGCTGCCGACATTGGCGCGGAACGCGGGAGCTTGCACCACCCCCGCGCGGGTCTGGTCGATGTTGACGAAGCCGAACACCATCGCCGCCGCCACCAGCAGCACCGCAACGCCGAGCACGGTCAGGATCACGCGCATGCCACTCTCCCTCTACGCCCGACCAACGCGCCGCCGGGCCGCACGGTTGCACACGGCATCGGTTGACGCGCGCGCGCGCCGCCGCTATCCGCGCACGCTTTCCACGAGCATCCGAACGGGACCTATTCATGTCGCGCATTTGCGAGCTGACCGGCAAGGGCCGGCAGGTGGGCAACAACGTATCCCACGCCAACAACAAGACCAAGCGGACGTTCCTGCCCAATCTGCAGAACGTGACGCTGATCTCCGACGCGCTCGACCGCTCGGTCCGGCTGCGCGTGTCGACGCATGGTTTGCGCTCGGTGGAGCACAATGGCGGGCTCGACAATTGGCTGGTCAAGACCGGCGACGACAAGCTGTCGCTGCGCTGCCGCCGTCTCAAACGCGACATCAATAAGAAACTCGCGGCGACCGTCGCCGCAGGCTGATTTGATTCGACATGGTTCGTCCGGCCCGTCCTCCCCAACTGGGAGGGCGGGCCGATTGCGTTTCGAGCATACCCCCCTCGCCCCGATTAACCCGGGATAACGGGCGCATTCAGCCTCGGCTCAACGCGACTCACCCACAAGCTCCCCATCGACGGACATCCCGCCCGCCGACCTGATGGGAGTAGCCGCCTTGTTGAAGCTGACCCTCGGTTTGGCCGCGCTGGCGATGAGCGCGAGCGCGATCCCCGCCACCGCGCAGCGTTATGACGGGTACGGTCAAGGCTATGCCCGCGCGTACGGGAATGCGTACCGCGACGGGTACAATCATCCGCCGCGCTATGCGTATCGCGACCAGCGCGCCTATCGCCGCTGCTCGGACGGCACCACCGGCACCATCATCGGCGCGATCGCGGGCGGGCTGCTCGGCCGCGCGATCGATAACCGGGGTGACCACGCCACCGGAACGATCGGCGGCGGCGTCGGCGGGGCCTTGGCGGGTCGCGCGATCGAGCGCGATGCGGGCGATTGCTACCGGCGGTAACGGGTGCGGCTGAGCCGCTGAACAGATCAGCAAATACTGCCACCGCTTGCCGGGCGGCAGGAGCGTGTCCTCGCGTGGCGTATCGAGGACGGAGGGGCACCCGCGCGGCGATGTAGGCCGCCGGGGCTCGAGTGGGGAGCCGCGGCGTAGCGTAGGCGGTACCCCGGGGCCCGGTTCTCGCAAGGGAGCCGGGCCCATTCGTTCGGGCGCAGGCGCGGCCACGCCCGCGCCGGTGCGCCGCGCAGCGAGCGCAGCGCCCGAACCGGCCAGCGGGTCGCGCCAGCGAGCCCGTCTGACGTCACGCCGGCGGCTTCGCCGTTGGCGCGGTCGTAATACTCACACCTCAGCCCGCAACCACTAGCCGATAGCCCGCATCATAGGCGTCAAGGCTAAGCAACGCCGCATAGCGACGTTCCCATTCTCCCGTTTCAAGGTCTCGCCTCAGCTCGCTCAAGCCCGGCTCGGCGTCGATGGCCCAGAAAGACGAACTCCCCGTCCGAACATGCGCATCGAGATAGGCACTTGGCCTGCGCCAATAGGCATACAGAAATCCATCGCTGCAATCGTGCGGTATCAGCACCGGCTCGACCCGCACGGAGCCGCCGAGCCATCGCGCATAGTCCGACATCGCCGGGAACTGCGCCTCGTCCAGGGTCGCCAGTTCGGGAAGATAGTCAGTCAGCCAAGGCCTGAGCGACGGATCGAAAGTCAGCAGCACGATCGGGCCACGCGTCACGCGCCGCACCTCGCGCAGCCCCGCCGCCTTATCTTGCCAATGGTGGACGGTCAGAACCGCCATCGCGGCATCGAACGCGCAGTCGTCAAAGGGAAGGTTCTCGGCTGACGCTTGCACGACCTTGGCTGACGAAAGACCGCGCTTTCGGATCATCTCGATCGAAGGCTCGACAGCGGTGACCCGTCTATGAGCAGGCTCGTAGGAGCCGGTGCCCGCGCCGACGTTCAGCACCGTGTCGACCGGTCCAAGAGCCGCCTCGATCGCTGCCGCAATGCGCGGGTCTGGCCTACGGAATGCGGCGTAGGTGAGGCCGATCGTGTCGTAATGGGCGGTCATGGCGTTCAGCTTTGCGCCATACCCGGCAGAGCGCAAGCGGGTCGGGGCTAGTCCACGGGTCTCACCCCGGCAACCGCGGCGACGGCGGAGCCGCCGCCGTAACGTCGAACGGGTCGGGCTTGCGGCAAGGCCGCTTGCCCGCCCGTCGGCCGTGCCGGACGCTGCTCGCTGACGCGAGCACCGGGGCCGTGCGGCTGCGCCGCCACGCCCCTGCGCCCGTCAGTACATATGCTGCCCCCCATTGATACTCAGCGTCGACCCGGTAACAAACCCCGCCGCTTCCGAGCACAGGAACGCCACCCCGCGCGCGATCTCGTGCGCCTGGCCGAGCCGCCCGACCGGGATCCGCGACACGATCTTCTCCAGCACGTCGCCCGGCACTGCCGCGACCATGTCCGTATCGATATAGCCCGGCGCGATCGCGTTCACCGTCACGCCGAACTTCGCGCCCTCCTGCGCCAGCGCCTTGGTGAAGCCGTGGATGCCCGACTTGGCGGCGGCATAGTTCACCTGGCCATATTGCCCCGCCTGCCCGTTGACCGAGCCGATGTTGACGACGCGCCCCCAGCCGCGCTCGCGCATCCCCGGGAAGCAAGCCTTGGCCATGTTGAAGCAGCCGCCCAGATTGGTGTCGATGACCTCGCGCCATTGCTGGTACGTCATCTTCAGGATCGTCGTGTCGCGGGTGATGCCGGCGTTGTTGACGACAATGTCGACCGGGCCGAGTTCGTCCGCGACCTGCGCGCAACCCGCCTGGCACGCGTCGAAGTCGGCGACGTCCCACTTGAACGACCGGATGCCGCTGCGCTGCGTGAACTCGGCCGCCCGCGCGTCATCACCCGCGTAGGTCGCCGCCACCGTCACGCCCTCGTCGCGCAACATCACGCTGATCGCCTCGCCGATCCCGCGCGTGCCGCCGGTCACGATCGCTACCCGTCCCATGCTCGCCTCTCCTCTGTGTTCTTAACCGGAGATAGCGCCCGTCCACCCGGCAAGTTCCCGCGACAGAACGCGGCGGAGCATCTCGATCCCGAGCGGCGTGTCGTTGAGGCACGGCAGGTAGGCAAAGTCGGTCCCGCCCGCGGCGAGGAACGTCTCGCGCCCGCGGATCGCCAGCTCCTCCAGCGTCTCCAGGCAGTCGGCGGAGAAGCCGGGCGCGAAGATCGCCACCCGCCGGACGCCCTCCCCGGCCAGCCGGGCCAGCGTCTCGTCCGTCGCGGGGCCGAGCCACTTGGCGGGACCGAACCGTGACTGGAACGCGACGACCAGCTCGCGGCCCATTGCCTCGCCCAATAGCCGCCCGGTCTTCTGGCAATGACAATGGTACGGATCGCCGAGCTTCAGCGTCCGCTTGGGCATCCCGTGGAAGCTCGCCACCACCGCGTCGGGCGTGAACGGCAGCGCGGCCAGCTCCGCGTCCACCAGCGTCTTGAGCGCGCCGATATAGGCCGGGTCGTCGTGATAGGGCGGCAGCGTGCGGATCGCGGGCTGCCACCGCATCCCCGCCAGCGCCACGAACGCCTTGTCGTTGGCGGTCGCGGTCGTCGCCGCGCAATATTGCGGGTAAAGCGGGGCGAGCAGGATGCGCTCGCACCCCTGCGCCTTGAGCGCCGCCAGCCGCTCGCCGATCGCGGGCCGCCCGTAGCGCATCGCCCAGTCGACAACGACGTCCGGCCCCCACGCGCCTTGCAACGCTGTCGCCTGCGCGCGCGTGATCGCGGCCAGCGGCGAGCCGTCCTCGCGCCACACCTGGCCATAGGCATGGGCGGACTTCTTGGGGCGGGTCCGCAGGATGACGCCACGCAGAATGGGCTGCCACGCCAGCGCGGGTAGCTCTACCACGCGCTTGTCCGACAGGAACTCGCCGAGATAGCGCCGCACCGCTCTCGCGTCCGGCGCATCGGGGGTGCCGAGGTTGGTGAGCAGCACCCCGACGCGGCGGGGCGGGATGACGGGGTGATCGGCGGGCGGGGTCATGCCTCTCCCGGTACGAGCGGCAGGCGGCGAAGGCGATAGCCCGTAGCAGCCTGCAGCGCGTTGGCGATGGCGGGCGCGACCGGCGGCACCGCCAGCTCGCTCACCCCGCCGGGTGCCGCGTCGCTCGGGATCAGCTCCACCGTCACATCGGGCGTGTCGCGCAGCCGCGGCAGGCCCAGCGCGCCGAATCCGCGCGCATCGGGCAGGTTCTCGGTCACGCCGGTCGATGCGCCGGTCGCCTGCGCCATCCCGAAGATCAGCCCGCCCTCGATCTGCTGGCGGACCAGCGCGGGGTTGATCACCCGCCCGCAATCGACGGCGGCGACCAGCCGGTCGACGTGCACGCGCCCGCCCTCGACATGCGCCTCCGCGAGGACGGCGACGTAGCTGCCCCGGAAGGCGTGGCAGGCGATCCCCTGCCCACTCCCCGGCACGCCTCCATTCCAGCCGCCGAGCGCGGTGGCGGTGGACAGACAGCGCGCGAGCCGGGGCTCGCCGCCCAGCATGGCGATGCGGAACGACATCGCTTCCGTGCCCGCGACATGCGCGAGCTCGTCGACGAAACACTCGGTCGCGAACGCGGTCGTCCCGTGCGCGCCGCCACGCAAGTAGCCGGTTGGCAGGCCGATCGCGGCCGGGTGATGATCGATCGCCAGCGCCGGGATGCGGTACGGCGGGGTCGCGCCCGCAACCGCGTACGGATCGCCGACACCATGCGCCAGCACCGCGCGGACCAGCGCGTCGCCCGGCATCAGCCGCGCCGCCAGCTCACGCCCGGTCGACGGCGCGGCGATTTGCGCGAGCCATGCGTCGACCGTGCCGCTCGCCCCCAGCCGCGCCGCCAGGCGGATCGCGGCGGGTGGACGGAAGCGGTCGTGGATCAGCGCCTCCGCGCGCGACCAGGTCAGCTGCACCGGCCGCCGCAGCTTGTGGGCGAGCACCGCCGCCTGTTCGGCGACATCGCTCTCCAGCGCCTCCCCGAACCCGCCGCCGATCAGCGTCGGGTGTATCGTCACCGCGCTCTCGGCCACGCCGATCGCGCGCGCCGCCGCCGCGCGCGCCAGCCCCGGAGCCTGCGTGGGCAACCACAGCTCGAGCCGGTCGTGCCGCCATTGCGCGGTCGCGCACGGCGTCTCGATCGCGGCATGGACGCCGAGGCCGACACGATACTCCGCCGCGATCAGGTGCGCGTTCCTGAACGCGGCGCCGACATCGCCGACCGCGACCATCCGTTCGCCGGGGGCGGCGAACGCGGCGTCGAGCGCCGCGTCGATCGTCGACGAACTGACCAGCCCGCCCCGCGTCTGGAACCTGGGAGCGAGCGCGTCGAGCGCGCGGTTAGCCGCCCACCAGTTCGTCGCCACCGCCGCGACCCAGCGGTCGGTCTCGACCACCTCCAGCACGCCACCGACCCGATTCGCCGCCGCCTTGTCGGTGCGGACCAGCCGTGGGTCGCCGATCGGCCCCGCGCGCACGCTTGCGAACACCATGTCGGGCAGGCGGACATCGGCGGCAAAGGTGGCCGAGCCGTCGACCTTGGCGGGCGCGTCGAGCCGGGGCAGCGACTTGCCGACCGACGGCGGCGCGCTTCGGAGCGGCACCGGATCGGGCAGCGTCTCCCCCGCCGCCGCCGCCGCCAGTTCGCCGAACCTGAGCGCCTCCGTGCCGTGCCGGACGAAGCCGCCGTCCACCTTGCATTCACGCCAGCCCACGCGCCAGCGCCGCGCCGCCGCCTTCGCCAGCAGCACCCGTGCGCCCGCGCCCGCCGCGCGGCACGGCGCTTCAAACATCCGCACGCTGGTAGACGCGGCGGTCAGCATCAGCGCGCTCCGCTCCGCCCAGGTCGCGCGGAGCGCGGCGGGGATCGGATCAAACAGCCCTTCCCACAATTCATCGACCGCCAGCGGATTGGCGTAGAGCGGGCTGAGCGACGCGGGCTCGACGCCGACCTGTCGCCAGTCCGCGCCCAACTCCTCCGCGACGATCTGCGGCAGCGCGGTCCACACCCCCTGCCCGCCCTCGGCCTGCGGCACCGCTACGGTGACGCGCCCGTCCTCGCCGACCTTGACCCAGGCGGAGAGCACCGTCTCGCCCGGCGCAGCGGCGAGGTTGGGGGCGTAGTGTCGCGGCCACACCGCATAGGCGACGACCAGCCCCAGCCCGACGCCGCCCGTCACCAGCAGCCCCCGCCGCGTGACCGCGCCCGCCTCGCTATCCGCCCCATCCATGGCGCGAAGGCTTAGGGGAACATGCCGGGCGTGAGAACCGCCCGCACGCCGTCACACCAGCAGCTTCGCCCCCACCACCGCCAGCGTCGCGGCAAGGATCGGCGCCAGCGCACGGTCGGGAACGCGGGTGGCGATCAGGCTGCCGACGATGATGCCGGGCACCGACCCGAGCAGCAGCGACACGAGCAGCGACAGGTCGACCGACCCCAGCCACCAATGCCCCGCCCCCGCGATCAGCGTCAGCGGCACCGCGTGCGCGATATCCGACCCGACCAGCCGCGCCACCGGCAGCTTGGGGTAGAGCAGCAGCAGCGCGGTCATCCCCAACGCGCCCGCGCCTACCGAAGTCAGCGTCACCAGCACACCCAGCACCACGCCGAGCAGCACGGTGAGGCTCATGATCCGGCGCTCCGACAAGCTCGCGAACCCGCCCGCCAGCCGCGCGAGGATCTGGCGTCGGAACAAGGTGCCCACTCCCGTCAGCACCAGCGCCGCGCCGAGCACGGCGGTGATGGTGTGATCGGTATCCTCCGCGCGCCGGTGCGCGAGCGCGAGCGCGACCAGCGTCAGGATGGCGGCGGGCAGGCTGCCCATCGCCAGCCGCCGCACCACCCGCCACTCCACCGTTCCCCGCGCGCCATGCACGCCCGTCCCCGCGACCTTGGTGGCGGACGCGTAGAGCAGGTCGGTGCCGACCGCCGTGGCGGGATGAAACTTGAAGATGAGCACCAGGATCGGTGTCATCAAAGATCCCCCGCCGACGCCCGTCAGCCCGACGAGCAGCCCCACCAACACGCCCGCGACGGAGTAGAGCGGATGGAGCACCAACGCGGTGTCAGGCGCTGTTACGCGCGGGCATATTGACGCCCATGCTCGCGAGGTAGCGTTTCACGTTCCTCGCCGCCTGGCGCAGCCGCTGTTCGTTCTCGACCATCGCGATCCTGACATAGCCCTCGCCGTTCTCGCCATAGCCGACGCCCGGCGCGACGGCGACCTGCGCGTGGGTGAGCAATTGTTTGCTGAACTCAAGGCTGCCTACGTGCCGGAGCGCGGGCGGCAGCGGTGCCCAGGCGAACATCGACGCGGCAGGGCTGGGAATGTCCCACCCGGCGCGCGCAAAGCTCTCGACCAGCACGTCGCGGCGCTTGCGGTAGAGTTCGCGGTTTTGCTCGACGATGTCCTGCGGCCCGTTGAGCGCGGCGCAAGCGGCGGCCTGGATCGGGGTGAACGCGCCATAATCGAGGTACGATTTCACCCGCGTCATCGCCGCAATCAGCCGCGGGTTGCCGACGCCGAAGCCGATCCGCCAGCCCGCCATCGAATAGGTCTTGCTGAGCGAGGTGAACTCGACCGCGACCTCCTTTGCGCCGGGCACCTGCAGGATCGAGGGCGTCGGGTTGCCGTCATAATAGAGCTCGGAATAAGCGAGGTCCGACACCACCCACAGCCCGTGCTGATTCGCGAACGCGACCACGCGCTCGTAGAAGGCGAGGTCGACCGTCTCCGCGGTCGGGTTGGACGGATAGCCCATCACCAGCACGCTGGGGCGCGGGACGGTGAACGCCATCGCGCGCTCGAGACTCGCGAAGTACGCCTCGTCGGGGGTGGTCGGCACCGCGCGGATGGTCGCGCCCGCGATGATGAAGCCGAAGGTGTGGATCGGGTAGGACGGGTTGGGCGCGAGCACCACGTCGCCCGGCGCGGTGATCGCGGTGGCGAGGCTGGCGAGCCCTTCCTTCGAGCCCATCGTCACCACCACCTCGCGTTCGGGGTCGAGGTCGACGCCGAACCGGCGCTGGTAATAGTTGGCTTGCGCGCGGCGGAGGCCGGGGATGCCCTTGCTCTGCGAATAGCCGTGCGCGTCGGGCTTGCGCGCGACCTCGACCAGCTTGTCGATGACATGCGCGGGCGGCGGCAGGTCGGGGTTGCCCATGCCGAGGTCGATGATGTCCTCGCCCCCCGCCCGCGCCGCCGCACGCATCGCGTTGACCTCGGCGATGATATAGGGCGGCAGGCGGCGGATGCGGTAGAAGTCGTCGGGCATGGGCGGGGCCTTTCAGGAGAAAGTCTATCCTACCCGCCGCGATGCGTCACCATGATCCGTTTCGCTCCAACGACGATTGGGTTATGTACTCGGAAGGAGAGAGAAGCCATGGCCGATACCGACATGCCGATGCCGGGCACCAGCCCCGCCGCGCCCTGGGCCGCGATGCTGGCCGGGGTGCAGCAGTTTGCCGAGCAAACCACCAGGGCGATCGCCCCCGCGAGCGGTTGGCCCGCGATCCCCGGCCTCACCGACCCCGCAACGCTGGCGCGCGCGGAGGCGTTCTGGCGCGACGGCTGGGCGCTGTGGCAGGGGATGCTCGATCCGGCGACGCTGCCCGCCCTCCCCAAGGACAAGCGCTTCGCGGGCGAGGCGTGGCAACAGCCCGCGTTCGACCTCCTCCGGCGCGGCCACGCGCTGGTCGGCGAGCATCTGCTCGCGCGGGTCGACAGCCTCGACGTCGACGAGGCGGAGCGTGAGCGGCTGCGCTTTGCAGCGCGCGGGTGGCTGGAGGCGATCAGCCCGTCGAACTTCGCGTTGACCAATCCCGAGGTGATCGCGCGCACGGTCGAGACCGGGGGGCAGAACCTCGTCACCGGCTTCCAGAACCTCGTCGCCGACCTGTCCAAGGGGCAGATGACGCACGTCGCGCCGGGCGCGTTCGAGCTCGGGCGCAACCTCGCCACCGCGCCGGGGCAGGTGATCCACCGCACGCCGCTCTATGAGCTGATCCAGTATGCGCCGACGACCGACGCGGTGCTGGAAGCCCCGCTGGTTATCTTCCCGCCCTGGATCAACCGCTTCTACATTCTCGACCTGACGCCGGAGAAGAGCTTCATCCGCTGGGCCACCGACCAAGGCATCACCGTGTTCATGGTGTCGTGGCGCTCCGCCGATGCGAGCATGGCGGAGGTGGTGTGGGACGATTATGTCCGCGCGCAGATCGACGCGGTGGACACCGCGCGCTCGGTGCTGGGCGTCCCCGCCGTCCACGCGATCGGCTATTGCGTGGCGGGGACGACGTTGGCCGCGACGCTGGCGCTGCTTGCCGCGCGCGGGGAAGCCGAGAAGGTGGCGAGCGCGACGTTTTTCACCGCCCAGGTCGATTTCGCGAACGCGGGCGAGCTGCTCCACTTCGTCAGCGACGATCAGCTCGCGACGCTCAAGACCTTGTCGGCGGACGGCTTTCTTGACGGGCGCTACATGGCCCACGTCTTCAACCTGCTGCGCGGGCGCGACCTGATCTGGAACTATGCCACCAACCATTACCTGCTCGGCAACGACTATGCCGAGTTCGACCTGCTGCACTGGAACGGTGACACCACCAACCTGCCCGCCAAATGGCATAGCAGCTATCTGACCGACCTGTACCGCGACAATCTGCTGGTGAAGCCGGGGGCGCTGAGCGTCGACGGCACGCCGATCGACCTCACCCGCGTGACCACGCCCGCATATGTTCAGGCCGGGCGCGAGGACCATATCGCGCCCGCCGCGAGCGTGTGGGCGATCACGCACCACCTCGCCGGGCCGCTGCGTTTCGTGCTGGCGGGGTCGGGTCATATCGCCGGGGTGGTTAACCCGCCCGCCGGGGGCAAATACCAATATTGGACCAACGACGCGCGCGTGTCCTCGCTCGACGACTTTGTCGCGGGCGCGACCGAGACCAAGGGGAGCTGGTGGCCCGACTGGCTCTCGTGGCTGCGCGCGCGTGGCGCGACGACCGTCCCCACGACCGGCGCACGGGTGCCGGGTGAGGGCTCGCTCCCGGCGATCGAGTCGGCACCCGGGAGTTATGTTCGCGCGCGATGAACCAACTGGCGGCGACGGCATTGTGCAACGCACAAA
>CAXSEO010000023.1:0-10106 GCA_964235525.1 uncultured Sphingomonas sp.
GCGTCAGGCGTACCTCGTCGTTCTCAAGCGTGAGAATGACCTTTGCCTCGCCGCTTAGCCCCATCGCCTTGCGAACTGACTGCGGCAGAATCATGCGACCGTTCTCCGCCACGCGTATGTCCATCGTCAACGACATGATACGGGTCTCCTGGCTACTATCTGTCACTGTGGGCCGTTGTGGCATCACCGTCGGCGGTTCGCAACATAGGGCGCTGACACAAACGCAAATAAGTCATGGTAAGCACGTCATTATGGATATACCCAACTGGCACGATTTGCTGAACGAGTGCCCTAAATAGCTATTTAAGGCTGGCTTGCTTGGCTAGGCCAAGATACGCCGCCACAAATCAATATTGGCCGACAGCCCGATAGAAGGCTAATTAAGGTGTACTCAAATAAGCCGAGAACGAACCGGTGAGCGTCGATCAGCCGCAAGACGTGAGGGGTGCGCGGGTGTACCTGCGCGTCAGCACCGACGAGCAGGACCTCGCGCGGCAGGAGGCCATCGTCGCCGGCGCACGGGCGGCGGGCTATTACGTCGCGGCAGTGTATCGCGAAAAAGCGTCGGGCGCGCGCGCGGATCGGCCCGAGCTGATCCGCATGATCGCCGACTTGCAGCCGGGCGAGGTTGTGGTCGCGGAGAAGATCGATCGGATCAGCCGTCTGCCGCTGGCCGAAGCCGAGCGGCTGGTCGCCGCGATCAGGGGCAAAGGCGCGCGTCTGGCGGTGCCGGGCATCATCGACTTGTCCGAGTTGGTGGCGGGCAGCGCGGGTGTCGCGCGCATCGTGCTCGAGGCGGTGCAGGAGATGCTGCTGCGCGTGGCACTCCAGACCGCGCGCGACGACTATGAAGACCGGCGCGAGCGGCAACGGCAGGGCATAGAAATCGCCAAGCGGGAAGGGCGCTACACCGGACGCAAGGCAGACGGGGCGCAGCACCGGCGTATCGTGGCGTTGCGCGAGGCGGGCATGAGCATAGCGAAGACGGCGGAGCTGACGCCGTGCAGCCCGGCGCAGGTGAAGCGGGTGACTGCGTTATACCGAGCCAAGATGAAAACAACTGGGTATTGCGGCCCGGGTGCAAATAGCGGGTCTCGCGGACGAAGTGGATGATATCTTGCCCGTCTCCGTTAAAGCCGACGTCGTGACCGTTGATCACGTAGGTGAGGTTGTAGCCGATCATTTTGGAGTTGAGGGTCGCGTCGATCCGGGCTGATGCGGGGCGCGGCTGGGCGGCAACCGGCGGAAAGCGGCGCTGGTGATTATAATCGGCAGCGCGAGCCTTATGTCACAGCATCTAAGATTGCGGGTCGGGGCAGTAACTCGATTAACCATGGTGGCTCCTCGCCGCGCAACATTGTGTGCCGCCGATCGCCAGCGCGTCCAGCGCTTCATTTGTGGCTATGCCCTGCACTGCTTCTTTGATCGCCGGCCAGCGCGCGAGCGAATTGCGCGGGTCGCGCGAATACTACTCGCTCCCGACCGCCCCCGTCGCATCGATCACTGGCAGGACGAGGCGTGAGGCGTGATCGGGTGAGGCGTAGACCTTCTGCGTCGCGCTCACGAAGTCGCTGGCCTTGGCGGTGTAGATGCTGGGCGTGAAGGTCTGGGGATTGCGATCGATCAAGGGAAACCAGCTCGACTGGATCTGCACCATGATCCGGTGCCCCTTCAGAAAAACGTGGTCGTGGTCGCGGAGCGGCACGTCCCAGCGCCGCGGCACGTTCGAGTGGAGCGCGGCGGGGTGCTCGTAGCTGTCGAGGTAGCGTCCGCGCCGCACCTCCATCGCGATCGGCAACTCGTAACCGTTGGGACTGCGCGCGAACTGCCCCGGCGCGGGACCGTCTTCGGCGCTCCAGGCGGGCGCTTGCGTATTGTCCGGGTACACGTCGATCAGCTTGACGATGAAATCGCTGTCGGTGCCAGACGTGGAGGCGAACAACTCCGCCGACAGCGCGCCGCTCACCGTCAGATCGCGGTCGAGCGGCTTGCTGACGAAGCTCAACACGTCGGGCCGGTGGTCGACGAAGCGCTGGTCGGCGGCTTCCCAGGTTCGCCAGTCGCCGCGCGGGTAGGTGGGCGAAATCGGCCGCTGCCGGTAGGGGACCGGGTTGGCCGGATCGGAGGGATAGTCGCGGTGCGCTCCGCGCTCGGACGCCGTTGGTGCGGCAAAGTCCAGGCTGCCATCCGCATGGAGATAGAGGCTCACTGGCTTCGCCCCGGCGGGCGGCCACGAAGCGTAGCGCTTCCACTGGTTCGATCCGGTCTGGAAGGTGGTCGCCTGCCAGTCGGGCTTGCTGCCGATATCATGGAGCCAATAAGCGAAATACGGAGCCTCGATGTCGCGTCGGAACGCCAAGCTCGTGTCTTGGCCAAGCGGTATCTCGCCCACCGTCGAGACGGAGGCATGCCAGCCGCCGTGGAACCAGGGACCGGCGACGATGAGGTTCGTGCGGTCGGGATCGTGTTCCTGCGCGTGGCGAAAAATCTGCCAAGGGCCCCACGGATCCTCCTGGTCCCAAAAGCCCGCGACGTTGAGGTTGGGCACGGTCGAGCCGTGGATCGCCTTCGCCCATGACTGGTCCTGCCAGAAGGCGTCGTAGTTCGGGTGCGCCACCGTCTCGTTCCAGAACGGGATCGCGCCGTGCAGCGCCTGGTCGTTGATGTTCGAGACGGGGCCCTTCGCCAGGTACCACTCGTAGCTGTCCCATTTGTCAAAAGCGAAATGGGTGTTCGCGGTTTTGCTCGCCTCTTCAAGCACCGCGTACTCCATCGCGTAGCTGAGGCGGAGCGCGCCGAAGCGGTGATAGTCGTCGTTCATGAACCAGTCGGCGGGCGACGCCTGCTCGCTGACTGCCTTGAGCGCGGGGTGGGGCCCGAGCAGCGTCGCGGCAGCGGTGTAGCCGTCATACGAGACGCCGAAGATGCCGACGCGGCCGTTGTTGCCGGGCACGTTCCTCACCAGCCAGTCCACCGTGTCGTAGCCGTCGCGCGTTTCGATCGTGCCCTTGCCTGGGTCGACGCGGAAGTCGCCCGACAGGCTGAAGCTCCCCTCCGACTTGAACCGGCCGCGGATGTTCTGGATGACGAAAATATACCCGTCGCTGGCGAGCGATTTCAGTGCCTCCGGCATCACGGCATAGGGCTTGTCGGGAACGCCGTATGGCGTGCGGCGGAGCAGGATGGGCAACGGGCCTCGCGCGCCGACTGGAGTCAGGATCACGGTCTCGAGCCGGACGCCGTCCCGCATCGGAACCATCGCTATCCGGTAGGTGAAGAGCGGGCCGGCCACCACGGTCGCCGCACGCGAAGCTACTTGCCCTTGGCCGATCGCCATCGCGGGCCGCGCCGCGCCGATTGCCATTACCGCCGCCGACATGGCCAGCGCACCCATCTTCCCCATCGACGACCTCCCGTTCCGAGAACTCCAGGATGGCACCGCCGGGACAGCTTCGGCAAGACGGCTCCGTCGATCGCGAGCGATGGCGCTCGCCCGGCTGACGCGCCACCGGCAAGTCGACGACGCCAGCCATTGAGCGACCTGCTCGTTCGCGATGCCGCAGCCGGGAATGAGCGGTTCTTGTTCTTGCAATTCTGCGGCTTGACGTAGATGATGCGTGTCGCGAAGCCTTGAGGATCAAGGATGGGCGAGAGCAATACGCTGCTGCAAATGGTCATGCGCCTCGGTATGTCGCGGACCGGCACGGCACCGGCAGACGCCGAGTTCGCGGCGCAGGCGTCCGGACTTGAAAGGGCAGAGCTTGGTTCATGATGGACGCCGGACCGGACTGGACAGTGGTCGCCGATAGCGAGAGCGGGCGTTGATGAAGAGGGGACAGGCGTCTGCGCTCGCCGGAGCGGTCGTGTTGACGCTGGCACCGGTGGCCGCGTCCGGCGACCCGCGAGCCTCGGCCGCTCCGCTGTACCAGGACCTTGCGGACATTGCCCGGACCGGCGTGGGCGCGCACGGGAAAGTCGGCATCGCCGCATGGCGGGTCGGTGGGCTGGCCCCCCCGATTTTGGTCAACGCGGACGAGGCGTTTCCGATGGCGTCCACATTCAAGGTGGCCGTGGCGGGCGCGATCCTGCACCGGATCGAGGCTGGAGGCTTAACGCTCGACACGATGATCACCATCGATCCGGACCGCGAGATCGATTCGCCCACCATCGCCGACCGCCTGATCCATCCAGGCATCGCCCTGTCGGTGTACAATCTCCTGGAGCTGATGCTGACGGACAGCGACAACACCGCGACCGATTACCTGCTGGAGGCGGCGGGCGGCCCTGCGGCCGTGACCGCCTGGGTGCGCGAGCAAGGCGTCGTCGGGCTTCGCGTCGACGGGGGCACCGACGCGATCATCCGCCGCTACCTGCGCATGAACCCGGGTCCTTTCCCGCGCGCTTTGAAGGAGAAGCTCGCGGCCGATCCTCAGGCCATGGCGCGTGCGGACCAGCCCGACGCAGCTTTCGACATCGATCCGCGCGATACTGCGACCCCGCGGGCGATGGCGCACCTGCTCACTCGGCTGTTCACCGGCCGCGCGCTGAACCCGGAGCACAGCCGCCTGCTTGCCGAGATCATGGTGCGCGACCGCACCGGCCTCAACCGGCTGCGCGGCCTGATGCCGCCGGAAACCAAGGTCGCGGACAAGACGGGGACGATCGGGGGCACGATCAACGACGTGGGGGTAGTGACGCTGCCTGGCGGCGGGCGGGTTGTGATCGTCGCCTTCATCAAGGCGAGCGATGCCCCGATCCCCGCCCGCGAGAAGGCGGTCGCGCAGATCGGCCGCTCCGTGCGTGACTACTTCGTCTATTCCGGTCGTTGAGCCCGATCGAGAGAGCCATTGCTCCGAACCACCGCAATCGACCGGGCTTCACGTCATTTATCAGTATTTCAGCTTTACGCCGACAGAGAAGTATCGCCCGATCACGTCATAAGTCGGGCTGGTGTAGGTGACGAAGGGCGGATCGCGGTCGAACAGGTTGTTGACGTTGCCGAAAATGGTGAACTGGGTGATCGTCGCGCGAATGCCCAGATCGACATAGGTCCGACTGCCGATCTTGTCGTTCAGGATGTCTTGCGCGCTGAACTTGCCGCCGCCGACGTAGCGGACGCGCACGTCGACGCCGAGCACCTTGTCTTGATAGGTCAGGCTGCCGTTTGCGCGCCACTTGGGGGTGGAGAAGGTGGTGGTGTCGCCGACGATCCCGGCCACGTCGTTCCCGTCCGCGACCAGATCGAACACATAGGTGGCGAGCCCGCGCAACCTGACGGTGCCGCCGAGACCGCTGCTCACCCGATGCAGCGGCAGCAGATACGACGCCTCAAAATCCAGCCCGCGAGTCCGGTATTGGGAGAGGTTGATGTACGGGGTTTGCGCGCTGGCGATCGTGCCGTCGGGGTTGCGCGTGATCACCCCGGCGCACGTCGTGTCGTTCGGGAACAACGTCTGGCAGCGGTTCAGCGTGTCCTGCAGCGTCAAGGTCGAGATCACGTTGCGGATGTCGATGTTGTAGTAATCGACCGACAGGCTCAAGCCACCGATGTAATGCGGAGAGTAGGAGCCGCCGATGGTCAGCGTGTGCGACGTTTCGGGCGTCAGCAGCGGATTGCCGCCCGTGTAGCTGGTGACGTTCGCCTGCGTGCGGTTGCCGAAATACGGGTCCTGCACGTCGCCGATGTTGACTGCGCGATTGGTGAAGTATTCCAGCACGGTGGGCGACCTGATGTCGCGCGAATAGGTGCCCCGCAGCAGAAAGTCGTTGACGAGCCGGAGCGTTCCACCGCCCTTCCACGACCAGATGCCCCCGCTGGTGCTGTAGTGGCTGTACCTGCCAGCGCCATTGACCTCGAGATGGGCGATATTGGCGATGTTCAACAGTGGCACGTTGAGTTCGGCAAAACCCTCTTGGACGCTGAAACCGCCGTTGGTTGGGGAGAAGTTGTCCACCGCCAGAGCGCCCGCGAGCGACAGCGGATCCACATAGTTGGTAGTGAAGCTCTCCTTGCGGAAGTCGCCTCCAGCAGCAAGGTCGACCGGCCCTGCCCAGGTCGCGAAGGGTTGTCCGTGCAGGCTCACCCCCGCCGCGTCGAGCTTGGTGGTGTTGATCTCCCGCGCCGCCCCGAACGCGTAGGCGATGGCCGCCGGCGACGCTTTACCGATGCCCAGCAGGTTGAGCGGTTGGCAGCCGGGATCGGTAACGGTGACCGCGTTGACCCGGCAGATCGGGCCATTCGGGCCGGCCACCGCGTCCACCGCGTTATTGAAATTGGTGCTGATCTGCTGGTTCGTAATCGACTGGTCGTTCCGCAATTCGCCATGGTCGTAAAAGGCACTGTATTTCCAGCTCGCGCCGAACGACCCGTCGATGCCGATCGCGCCCTCCAGCAGGCGACGGTTCGAGATGTAACCAAGTCCTCCGGTCGGCCCGATGTCGTTGAGGATGCGCCCAACGGTCAGGGGAAAGGTCGCGCCCAGACCTGCCAACTGCGCTTTCGCGGTCGGTGTCAGATATGGGTTGTCCGCTGCGACCGAGATGAAGGTCGGGATCGGGAAAAACGGAAAGTTCGATTTGACTTGGTTGAAGCTGCCGTCGATCCACAATCTGGTGCGGTCGTTGATGTTGTAGCTCGCGCGGCTGAACACGTTCGTCCTTTTGTACGGGGAACTTACCGCCACATAGTCGTAGATGCTCTGGCCGTTTCCGTTGACGGTGAACGCGCCGTTGGTCTGAGTGCCGAGTCGAAGTGGCGTCAGAGAGCCGTCCGGATTGAACACCTGTCCGTTCGCGCCGCCCCCGACGACGATGCCGCCGGTGTTGAAGACGGTGTACTGGACGTTGTTCGCGAGGATGAGCTGTCCGTCCGCACGCTGGAAGACCGCGGATTTGAGATTGGGCCGGTCCTCGCGACCGAAGATGCCCTTGTCGTCCAAATAATCGGCGGCGACGATCAGGTGCCCGCGCCCGCCCGCGAAGCTGGTGCCCGCCGTCAGGTTGGCGCCGAAGCGCGGACCGTCGCCGCGCGACGAAACGCCGAGGTCGGTGCCCAGCGTCACGCCCTTGATGTCGTCCGCAAGGATGATGTTGACGACCCCAGCCACCGCGCCCGAGCCCCACGCGGCGGAGGCGCCGCCGGTGACGACGTCCACCCGCTTGATCAGGTTCACGGGGATTGTGTTGAGGTCGAAACTCCCTGCAAACCGATGGCCGTTCAGCAGCGTCAACGTGCGGACCGAGCCTAGACCGCGAAGGTCGGCGTCAGCGACGCTGTTGTTGGTGTTTCCGGTGGTGGTCGCGGGCGTGGAGGTGGCGCGGAACTGGGGCGACTCGTCCAGCACCTGCGCGACGCTGACCGGATCGCCCTGTCGCAGTTCGATGTCGCCCAGCACCAGGGTCGGCGTGGGCGCGTTGAAGCCGGCACGCTGGATGCGCGAGCCGGTGACGACTACGTCGCCCTGATCGCCGCGACGCTGCTCCTCCGCGCTCGGCGCGGCCGGATCGACCACTTCCGCAGCTTTCTTCTGGTCGGTGTTCTGGGACGGCACCGCTTGCTGGGCGAACGCGGGCGCGCCCATCATTGAGATGACCGCGATCACGGCGGCGCTACATGTCTTCAGCAACGCGCGGCGCGCCGCTACGAGGGACGTCGGCATGAGTTCACCCTTTCTGTCTTCCCAATCGATCCTCGCGTGCCGACCTTGTGGCCGGTCTGAAGTCTCGACTGTGACGAACCTGACTTAAATCCGATGCGGGTCAACTCTTTTCTGGACAGGAGCAATCCGGCCCAGTCAGGTACGCGCCCTCCTAAGCCAGGACCGCCAGTCCAGATCTGGACGACAATCCTCTTGCAGCGGCATGTCGTCAGTTAGTTGGTCGAACTGGTGAATGATGTGTCGCGCGAGGGGGAGGACCCGCCCGCACTTGCTTGTTGCAAATCCCTCCCTGGGTTTCATGCTGCCTGACCAGAGAACGGGCGGGTGTGGTTGGAGGTTTCGAATGAAACGGCTTCACATAGGCCTTGACGGAGGCCGGCGGCATCATTCGCACATCATGGCCCAGCCTGATCAACTCCCGAGCCCAATGATGCGACGTGCCGCACGCCTCCATGCCGACGAGACGAAGCGGCAGCTTCGCGAAGAACGGCAGAACCTGCGCCCGTCGCAACGCCCTCCGGACGGCGACATTGCCCTCCGCATCAACGGCATGAACCTGGAAAACGCTCTTGGCCAGATCGAGGCCGATCGTGCTAATCTCCATCTCGGTGGCTCCCATATGCTCGTGAACGCCTGACAGCCTTCACACCTTGGCACCTAGATGCCGTGTGCGGGAGCCATCCACCTCATCTGTTCATCTCGATCTGCCAGCCGGATCGGCCCACCCGGTCGTTAGACGGGGCGGCATAGTTTTTTGTTCGCGCGTGCCGCGCGTCTCCCCGCTCCGGCAAGCGACGGTGGAGGTTCTCCTCGTGTCTGCCACGTATCGCGCTAGCCCTGTTCATCGGCTTGCCTTGGTCCCGCAATGTCGGCGGGCGTGGCGACGTTGGCTCCGGTCGGCTAAAGGCAGCTCGCGTCCTATCGCCAGAGGCCAGCCATTCCCCGCTCAGCACCACCCACGACGCCCGCCCCGGATCTGACCCAGCTGCGGCAGGTCATAGGCGATCTGACCGACGGAGTGATCTTCGCCGAGCCCGATGGCCAGATCAGCTGGGCGAACGCGGCTGCGCTCGCGATGCATGGCGTCGCGAGTCTGGCGGAGCTGGGCGCGGACGTCGGCGAGTACCAGCAGCGGTTCAGCCTGCGCTATCGCGATCGGCATCCCGTTCCGCATGGCGACTACCCCCTCGCGCGGCTGTGTCGCGGCGCTACCTTCAACGATGTCGTGGTCGAGGTATCTCGCGCCGGGCGTCCAGAGCCCGACTGGGTGCACCGCGCGCGCGGGCTGGTGCTCCATGACGGGGAGGGCGCGCCGGGCTGCCTCGTCCTTGTCCTCACCGACGCGACGGACGCGTTCGAGGCGGAAGAACGGTTCGAGAGCATCTTCAACCTCAATCCTGCGCCCGCGTTGATCGTGCGGCTGGCCGACTTGCGTTACGCGCGCGTCAACGAAGGCTTTCTGGAGCTGAGCGGCTTCGACGAGAACGCGATCGTCGGCCGTAGCCTCTACGATCTCGACATCCTGGCCGGCGCCGAACGTCGCGACCGCGCCAAGGCGCTGCTTCAAGAGGGCAAGCCGATCCCGCAGATGGAGGCGGAGCTGCCCGGGCCGGACGGGCGCACGCGGTTGGTGCTGCTCGCCGGCCACCCCGCCGAACTGGCCAATGAGCCGTGCATGATCTTCACCTTCGCCGACCTCGAGCCCCGCCGCCGCGCTGAGCAATCGCTCCGCCAGAGCGAGGAACGGTTCGCGACCAGCTTCCGGCTCGCGCCCGTGCCGATGATGCTGACCAGCCTTGACGGCCACCGCATCCTCAACGTCAACCATGCCTTTTTAGAAATTACTGGCTGGAACCACGAGGCGGTGATCGGCCGGCGGCCCGCCGAGATCGAGCTGTGGGACAATGCCGCGACCCGACGCGAGCTTGAGCGCAAAATCACCGAAAGCGGGTCGTTCCGCGGCTATGAGCTGAAGCTCAAGACGCGGCAGGACCAGCTCGTGACCTGCCTCGTCTCCGCTGAGACGATGACTATCAACGACCAATACTGCATCCTGTCCGCGTTTCAGGACATCAGCGACCGCAAGCGCACCGAACTCGACCTCGTTGCTGCCATCGAGGGCGCGATGCAGGACTCGACCTGGCTCAGCGGGAAGATCATGGATCGGCTCGCCGCGCTGCGGAGCGGGTCAACGACAGGTGCGCCAATACTGGTTCCGGAGCTGACGGCGCGCGAACGCGAGGTCCTGGCGCTGATCACTCGGGGTAAAGGCGACGCGGCGATTGCGGACGCACTCTCGCTCAAGCGCAACACCGTCCGCAACCACGTCGCGCGGCTGTACGCGAAGATCGGCGCGCACAACCGTAGCGAGGCGATCATCTGGGCCCGCGAGCGCGGTCACCAGATTGGTGGGGACCCGCAAAGATAATCGTTCCCAAGTACCGGTGC
>CAXSEO010000023.1:10116-11749 GCA_964235525.1 uncultured Sphingomonas sp.
TCGGTGGCCTCAGGCATAGCTCTCGCCTGTCCGGAGGCACTCCTCCGGAAGCAATGGGAGACGTCCAATGTCCATTCTCGCATGGATCATCCTCGGCCTGATTGCCGGGTTCGTGGGCAGCAAGATCGTCAACAAGACCGGCGAAGGCGTGGTGCTCGACATCGTGCTCGGCGTAGTCGGCGCGCTGGTCGGCGGGTTTCTGTTCAACACGTTCGGCGCGGCGGGCGTGACCGGGCTCAATCTCTACAGCCTGCTGGTGGCGGTGGTCGGCGCGGTGATCGTCCTACTCCTCTACCACCTCGTCTTTCGCGCCAGCGCGCGCTGAACCCGCAGCCTACCCAGACATAACCGATACGGCCCGCCCCGGGCCGATCGCAGGAGAGAAGCACCATGACCCAGACTCTGACCGGGCTGTTCGACCGTTACGACGACGCCCAGCGCGCCGTGAAGGACCTCGAGGCCGCAGGCGTACCCCATCGCGACATCAGCATCGTCGCAAGTAATGCGGGCGGGGAGCATCGCGGAACCGATGCCGCCGCCCGTGACGCCGGAGGCGAGGCCAGCAAGGGCGCGAGCGTCGGGGCGACCGTCGGCGGCGTCGGCGGCCTGCTCGCCGGGCTCGGCTTACTGGCCATACCCGGCCTCGGTCCGATCGTGGCGGCGGGATGGCTCGCATCCACGCTGGCCGGTGCCGCCGGGGGCGCATTGCTCGGTGGCGCGGCGGGCGGACTGGTCGGCGGTCTGACGCACGCCGGTGTCCCGGAGGAAGATGCGCATGTGTACGCCGAGGGCGTTCGCCGGGGCGGCTCGCTTGTCACCGCGAAGGTGGACGACGCGCTGGTTCCGACCGCCCGCCGCGTGCTCAATGATGAGCGCAGCGTGGACGTCCGCGCCCGCGGTCAGGCCTATCGGCAGCAGGGCTGGACTCGGTTCGACGACACCGCCCCCGCCTATACCGCCGACGAGGTGAGCGCCGAGCGCGCCCGCTTCGAGCGGTACTAAAACAGGAGACATGACAATGAAGAACATCGGAACGGCGCTCGCCGTGGCAGCCCTTGCCATCGCCGCGCCCGCGCTGGCCCAGGCCGGTGCAAAGAACAACGCCGCGGTAAAAACCGCGCACACTGTCAACGACGGCGGTGCGCAGACCGGGGCCAACTCGTTCACGCAAGGCGAGGCCCGCGCGCATATCGAACATGCCGGGTTCACGAACGTCTCGGCATTGGTGAAGGACGGCAACGGCGTCTGGCGCGGCAGCGCCCGACGGGGTGGCCGGACGGTGAAGGTCGGGCTCGACTTCAAGGGCAACGTCACCACCGGGCGATTACCTCGTCGGGCCAGAACGAGGGCCTGAAGACGTGAGACGAGCCGTCCCAGCCTGCTGGGGCGGCTCGTCCGCCGATGGGCAGGGTGTGCTTGAAAGGAGGCCCGCGTGAAGCTTGGGCTACGTTTTGGTCGATCGCGCTGTTCGAGCAGCTCGGTCCCGGGCTGGTCACCGGCGCGGCCGATGACGACCCGAGTGGCGTCGCGGCTTATAGCCAGGCAGGCGCGCAGTTCGGGTTCGGGCTGCGCTGGACGTTAGAGCGGTTTCCGCCCGGCATGAGTCGGAAGGGGATTCACACGGACGTGCCGA
>CAXSEO010000024.1:0-11584 GCA_964235525.1 uncultured Sphingomonas sp.
CGGTGCCGTCGCCCTTCGGGTCGCCGCCCTGCGCCATGAACCCCTCGATTACGCGGTGGAACGCCAGCCCGTCATAGAAGTGCTGGCGGGTCAGCGTCTTGACCCGCGCCACCATCTGCGGCGCGGCGTCGGGCCGGAGCATGATCAGTACTCGCCCGCCGGTCGACAGGTCGAGCACCCACTCGTTGGTCAGATCGCCGTAGGCGGGCGGCGTGACGGCGGGCGCGGCCGCTGGCGCGGGTTGAACGGGCGCGGTCTGCGCGAGCGCGGGGGAGGCGAGGGCAAGGCCCAGCAACGCGGCGATGAACTTCATGGGTTGGGTATCTGCTCTGAAATGGTGGCGCGATCTAGACGCGCGGGGCGCTTGCGGCAAACTGAACGGTCAGGCGACAGCCGCCAGCTTGGCCGCGACCTCCTGCTTGACGGTCGGCGAGACGAACTTGGCGATGTCGCCGCCAAACCGTGCGATCTCCTTGACCAGCCGGCTGTGGATTGGTTGCAGGCTGACATCCGCCATCAGGAAGACGGTCTCGACCCGGTCGTTGAGCTGCTGGTTCATGCCCGCCATCTGGTATTCATACTCGAAGTCGGCGACCGCGCGCAGGCCGCGGATGATGACGTTCGCGCCGTGCGCCTCCGCGAAGTCCATCAGCAGCGCGTTGAAGCTGACGACCTCGATCGCCTCGCCCAGCAGTGCGGCCTCGCGGCGGACGGTGGCGAGCCGCTCGTCGAGCGAGAACATCGGCGACTTGGACGGGTTGGTGGTGACGCCGATCACCAGCCGGTCGACCAAGGTCGCGCCACGCCGGATAATGTCCATATGCCCCAGCGTGATCGGATCGAAGGTGCCGGGATAGACGCCGATGCGAGGCAGGTTCACCGGTCGCGCGCCAGGGTGAAGCGAGCGATGTCGCGCAGCAGGTCCGCTTCCGCACCATGGCCGCGCAGATGCTCGATCGCCTGGTCGACCAGCATCCGCGATTGCGCGCGCGCGCGTTCCGGGCCGAGCAGGGACAGGAACGTCTCCTTCCCTGCCGCGCCGTCCTTGCGGAGCGCCTTGCCGACCGCCGCCTCGTCGCCCTCCGCGTCGAGCAGGTCGTCCGCGATCTGGAACGCGAGCCCCACATCGCGCGCATAGCCGCGCAGGTGCGTCCGCCCCTCCGGCGGTACCCGGCCGAGGATCGCGCCCGCCTCTACCGCGGCGGCGATCAGCGCGCCGGTCTTCATCGCCTGCAACCGCGTGACCGTGGGTAGATCGAAGGTGGAGCGCTCCGCCTCCAGGTCCATCGCTTGTCCGCCGGCCATCCCCGACGGACCGGCCGCGCGCGCGAGGTCAAACACCAGCTCCGCGCGCACGAACGGGTCGGGATGCGTCGCGGGGTCGGCGAGAATCTCGAACGCGAGCGCGTGGAGACAGTCGCCCGCCAGGATCGCGGTCGCCTCGTCATATGCCTTGTGGACGGTCGGCTTACCGCGCCGGACATCGTCATCGTCCATCGCGGGCAGGTCGTCGTGGATCAGCGAGTAAACGTGGATCGATTCGAGCGCGACCGCCGCGCGCGCCGCGCACCGCTCGTCGACCGCGAACATCCGCGCGGTCGCCATCAGCAATAGCGGGCGCAATCTCTTGCCGCCGCCGATCGCCGCGTGGCGCATCGCCCGGTACAGGTCCGCGCGCGGGTCGTCGGGGATCGCGAGGAAGCGGTCGAACAGCCGGTCCACCTCCTCCGACGCGCGCGCCATCGCGGCTTCGAGCGTCAGGTCGGGCGAGACCATCATCGTGCTCATCCGGCGACGAACGGCTGCGTGCCCGTCGCGCGGCCCTCGCTATCGAGGCGGATCGCCTCGATGCGGGCCTGCGCCGCGTCGAGCCGCTCGGCGCAGGCGCGGCGGAGCAGCTGGCCACGCTCGAACAGGTCGATCGACTCCTGCAAGGATGCGTCGCCGCCCTCGAGGCGTCCGACGATGCGCTCCAGTTCCTTCAGCGCGTCCTCGAACGAGGGCGGGGCGGCGGCGAGGTCCATCGCGCCGCTATGGCGCAGGCGCGCGACGGGGGTCAAGAACGCGCAGGGCCCGAGCGTGGGACGGGTGATCCAAGTTACCCCAGCTCAGGCGATCGGAGGATCGGACCGGCTTGCCGCCGAACGAGCAAGGCATATGCCGGGCGCAGTCGACCCATGATCGTGCGCGTGTGCGGTGGTCCGGCTCGCCGCTGACCCTGTCTTCACTCGATCACCTGAGAGCAGCGAAGGGCTGGAGCATCAGCCCCGGCCCATGTCGCCCTACTCCGCCTTGGCTGGAACCGCCTTGCCGCCCTTCTTCGCCTTCTTCGGCGCCGCGGGCGTGATCTCGAACGCGAGCGCGCCGTCCTTCATCTTCACGACCACCTCGCCGCCATGGACCAGCTTGCCGAACAGCAGTTCTTCGGCGAGCGGCTGCTTGATCTTCTCCTGGATCAAGCGGCCCATCGGCCGCGCGCCGTACAGCTTGTCATAGCCCTTCTCGGTCAGCCAGCTCTTGGCCGCGTCGTCGAGGCTGATGTGCACCTGACGGTCGGCGAGCTGGAGCTCGAGCTGGAGCACGAACTTCTCCACTACCCGCGCGACGACCTCCGGCGGGAGATAGCCGAACGGTACCACCGCATCGAGGCGGTTGCGGAACTCGGGCGTGAACATCTTCTGCACCGCCTGCTCGTCCTCGCCCTCGCGCGACAGCGTGCCGAAGCCCAACGTCTCGCGCGCCATGTCCGCCGCGCCCGCGTTGGTGGTCATGATCAGGATGACGTTGCGGAAGTCGACCGCCTTGCCGTGCTGGTCGGTCAACCGCCCGTTGTCCATCACCTGCAACAGGATGTTGAACAGGTCGGGATGCGCCTTTTCGATCTCGTCGAGCAGCAGCACGCAATGCGGGTTCTGGTCGACCGCGTCGGTCAAGAGCCCGCCCTGATCGAAGCCGACATAGCCCGGGGGCGCGCCGATCAGCCGTGAGACCGAGTGCCGCTCCATATACTCGCTCATGTCGAAGCGCTGGAGCGGAATGCCGAGGATGGAGGCGAGCTGCTTCGCCACCTCGGTCTTGCCGACGCCGGTCGGGCCGGTGAACAGATAATTGCCGATCGGCTTCTCCGGCTCGCGGAGGCCGGCCCGCGCGAGCTTGATCGCGGAGGCGAGCTTCTCGATCGCGGCATTCTGCCCGAACACCACACGCTTGAGGTCGGTCTCCAGCGTCGCCAGCGCAAGCTTGTCGTCAGTCGACACGCTCTTCGGTGGGATGCGCGCCATCGTCGCGATGACCTGCTCGATCTCCTTGGTGGTGATCGTCTTCTTGCGCTTGTTCAGTGGGACCAGCATCTGCATCGCGCCGACCTCGTCGATCACGTCGATCGCCTTGTCGGGCAGCTTGCGGTCGTTGATGTAGCGCGCGGAAAGCTCCACCGCCGACTTGATCGCGTCCGGCGTGTACTTGACCGAATGATGGTCCTCGAACGCGGAGCGCAGCCCGGCGAGGATCTTGATCGTGTCCTCGATGCTCGGCTCGTTGACGTCGATCTTCTGGAACCGGCGCAGCAGCGCGCGGTCCTTCTCGAAATGGTTGCGGAACTCCTTATAGGTAGTCGAGCCGATGCAGCGGATCGTGCCGCCCGACAGCGCGGGCTTGAGCAGGTTGGAGGCGTCCATCGCCCCGCCGCTGGTCGCGCCCGCGCCGATCACCGTGTGGATCTCGTCGATGAACAGCACCGCGTGCGGCAGCTTCTCCAGCTCGTTGACGACCGCCTTCAGCCGCTCCTCGAAATCGCCACGATAGCGCGTGCCCGCGAGCAGCGAGCCCATGTCGAGCGAGTAGATGACGGCGGGCAGCAGCACCTCGGGCACATTGCCCTCGATGATCTTGCGCGCGAGACCTTCGGCGATCGCGGTTTTGCCGACGCCGGGGTCGCCGACATAGAGCGGGTTGTTCTTCGACCGGCGGCACAGGATCTGCACCGTGCGGTCGACCTCGGCCGAGCGGCCGATCAGCGGATCGACCTTGCCGTTCTTGGCCTTTTCATTGAGGTCGACGCAGAACTGCTTGAGCGCGCTCTCGCCCTTGCCCTTCGCGTCACCGCCCTTGGCGGGCTTCTCCTCCTCCGCGCCCTCCCCGTCGCGGGTCTCGGGGGCGCCGCCCTTGCCGACGCCATGACTGATGAAGCTGACCGCATCGAGACGGCTCATGTCCTGCTGCTGGAGGAAGTAGACGGCGTAGGATTCGCGCTCGGAGAACAGCGCGACGAGGACGTTGGCCCCGGTCACCTCGTCACGGCCCGACGACTGGACGTGCAGGATCGCGCGCTGAACGACGCGCTGGAATCCGCTGGTGGGCGACGGATCGGTGGCGGCCGCGACCTTGAGCGCGTCGAGCTCGGTGTCGAGATAATGCGCGACGGTGGTCTTGAGCTCACCGAGGTCGACCCCGCACGAGGCCATCACCTTGGACGCGTGTTCGTCGTCGACCAGCGCGAGCAGCAGATGCTCGAGCGTCGCATATTCGTGGCGGCGGTTGGACGCGGCCTCGAGCGCCTTGTGCAGCGTGGTCTCGAGGGCGGAAGCGAAGGAGGGCATTCGGTTTGACTCCACGCGGGGCCGGTTCAGCGCGACCCGTTTAACCTTATGTCGGATGCCGCCAGCCCCGCATCAAGCGCCGCGGCTCCGCACCGTCCGGTCGCCCGACATGGGTCCGCTCCGCTCATCGCCGGAATAGCGCGTCGGCGCTTGCGCGATGGTTAACAGCGTATTCAAGCCTGCGCCTTGTCCGGACGATCTCCGCTTCCAACGCGCCAATGCGCGCCTCCAGCTCCTCGATGGAGAGCGCATCAAGGTCCTGCCGCGCCGCCGCCGCGACGGGGTCAGTCGATCGGACGGGGAGGTGGTCGTCCATATTCATATCAGCAGCGTCGGTCCGCGCGCGGATGATGTCAATGCCTGCCCCGCGCAAGGCTTCCCCCATCGCGCAAGAACGGGCAGGAGGGCACTGGCCATCGGGGACGGCCACCTTCAAGGGCGCAGGCATGACCAGCATTCCGACCATCATGCTCGCGCTCGATCCCGCTTCGCCCGGCGGGCCGGAGGTGCTGGTGCCGGTCGAGCGCCCGGTGCCGATGCCGGGTCAATGCGAGGTGCTGGTCCGCGTCGCCGCGGCGGGCGTCAACCGGCCCGAGCTGATGCAGCGCGCGGGTCGCTATCCGCCGCCGCCGGGCGCGCCGACAATCCTCGGGCTGGAGCTGGCGGGCGAGGTGGTCGCGGTCGGCGAGGGCGTCGACCCGATCCAGCTCGGCCAGCCAGTCTGCGCGCTGGTCGGCGGCGGCGCGCAGGCCGAGTACGCGGTCGCGCCGTTCGGTCAATGCCTGCCCGTGCCCGCCTCGCTGACCATGATCGAGGCGGCGGCGATCCCAGAGACGCTGTTCACCGTGTGGACCAACCTGTTCGAGCGCGCCTACGCGACCGAGGGCGACACAGTGCTGATCCATGGCGGCACCAGCGGCATCGGCACGATGGCGATCGCGCTGTGTCGGCTGTTCGGTATTACTGCGATCGTCACCGTCGGCTCCGACGCGAAGCGTGACGCGGCGCTAGCGCTCGGCGCGGCGCACGCGATCAACTACCGGACGGAGGACTTTGTCGAGGCGGTCAGGGAAGCGACCGGCGGCAAGGGCGTCGCGGCGGTGCTCGACATGGTCGGCGGCGACTACGTCCCGCGCAACCTTCAGTGCCTCGCCGACGATGGTCGCCACGTCTCGATCGCGGTGCAGCGCGGGCTGACGGCGGAGGTGCCGCTGTTCGACATCATGCGCCGCCGCCTGACGCTGACCGGCTCGACGCTGCGCCCGCGCTCGGTCGCGTTCAAGACGCTGGTCGCCGACGAGCTCGCGCGCACGGTGTGGCCGCATGTCGAGGCGGGGCGGCTGAAGCCGGTGATCGACCGGGTGTACCCGCTGGCCGAGGCCGCCGACGCGCATCGGCGGGTGGAGGCGGGGGAGCATGTGGGCAAGGTGGTTTTAGTGATCGGGAGGGACGCCGCATGACCAAACTGTCCCTCCACCAATACGCCCCTTCCGGGAACTGCTACAAGATCCGCCTCACCGCCGCGCATCTTGGCGTGCCACTGACCCTGCGCGACTATGATATCGCCAAGGGCGAGACGCGCACGCCCGCCTTCCTCGCCACCGTCAACGCCAACGGGCGCATCCCGGTGCTGCAGGTTGGCGATCGGTTCCTGCCGGAGAGCAACGCGGCGTGCTGTTATCTCGCGGACGGCTCGGCGCTGATCCCCGCCGACCGGTTCGCGCGCGCAGACACCCTGCGGTGGATGTTCTGGGAACAGTATAATCACGAGCCCAACATCGCCACCCTGCGCTTCTGGCGGACGATGATCGGCGAGGACCGGCTCACCCCCGCGCAGCGCGATGCGGTTCCAGCCAAGCTGGCGGCGGGCGAGGATGCGCTGGCGCTGATGGACCGGCACCTCGGCGAGGCGGACTGGCTGGCGGGCGGCGCGTTCAGCCTCGCGGACATTGTGCTCTATGCCTACACGCACGTGGCCGGCGAGGGCGGATTCGATCTGGCGCGCTACCCGGCGATCCTCGACTGGCTGGCGCGTGTGGCGGTGCTGCCCGGGCACATAGCTTTGTAACGCGACGCTTGCCCTCGCGCGCCGCTGCGCTTAGGTTGACCCATCACAAGGCCGCTCCGGAAGGGGCGGCCTTTCCTGTATTCGACGGAGTTCCCCCCGTGGCCCAGCCGCTCATGCCCCATGCGACCGCTTCCTGGATGGTCGACAACACGTCCCTGTCGTTCGACCAGATCGCCGAGTTTTGCGGGCTGCACATCCTGGAGGTGCAGGCGATCGCCGACGACACCACCACTGCCAAGCTGACTGGGCGCGACCCCGTCCGCGCGCATGAGGTGACGCAGGACGAGATCGACCGGGGCCAGGCCGACCCGAACCACAAGCTGCAGATGATCAAGGGCCCCGATCAGGTCCGCCGCACCAAGGGTCCGCGCTATACCCCGGTGTCGAAGCGGCAGGACAAGCCCGACGGCATCGCGTGGATCATCCGCAACCACCCCGAGATCACCGACGGGCAGATCGGCTTGCTGATCGGCACCACGCGCACCACCATCGCCGCGCTGCGTGACCGGTCGCACTGGAACATGGCCAACATCACGCCGAAGGACCCGGTGACGCTGGGGCTGACCACGCAGCGCGAGCTCGACGCGGCGGTGGCCAAGGCCGCGAAGGCGGCGGGGATCGAGGCGGCACCGGTCGACCCGCGCCTAGAGGGCGAACGCCACGCGCTGATCGAGCAGCTGCGCGCGGAGCGCGAGGCGCACGCGCGCGAGGCGGATGCGGTGGCGGCGGGCGGGCCGGTTCCCACCGGCGTCGAGGCGGACGCGCGCGCGCTGTTCGGTGACCCGCGTCGCTAGGCTGCGACGGGTCGATAGCCGTGGCGCGGCGTGTCATCGGTTGCTAGCTGCAACCTGATGGCGCCCAGATCAGAGATCAACACCGGCGACGGCCTTCACTATCCGTTCGCCGGTGCCGCGCCCGCACCCGGCGCGCTGATCGAGGTCGCGCCCGGACTGCACTGGTGGCAGATGGCGATGCCGGGGCCGCTCCGGCATGTGAACGGCTGGCTGCTCGACGACGGGGTGGGGTGGACGGCGGTCGACACCGGGCCGAACACGGACGCCGCCGTTGCCGCCTGGCCCGCGATGCTGGGCGAGCGGTCGCTCCGCCAAGTGATCTGCACGCACTTCCACCCGGACCATAGCGGGCTGGCGGGGTGGCTGTGCCGCCAGCACGACGCGCCGCTGCTGATGACGCGCGCCGAGTGGCTGACGCTGCGGATGCTCCACGCCGACGCGCGCGACGAGGTGCCGGCGGAAATGCTCGCCTTCTGGCGCGCGGCCGGGTGGAGCGCGGAGCAGATCGCGGACGCGAGCGCGCGCGGCTGGTCGTTCTTCCAGCGCTGGGTGGCGCGGCCGCCGCTCGGCTACCGCCGCATCACGGATGGCGACGCGCTGTCGATAGGCGGGCGTGACTGGCGTGTGGTCACCGGCAACGGACATAGCCCCGACCATGCCTGCCTGCTCGACGAGTCCGCCCGCGTGCTGATCGCGGGCGACCAGGTGCTGCCCCGGATCAGCTCCAACGTCTCGCTCTCGGCGGGCGAGCCCGAAGGTGATCCGCTTGGTGACTGGCTCGCCTCGCTTGCCAAGCTTCGGCGGCTGGACGACGACCTGCTCGTGCTGCCGGGCCATGGCGACCCGTTCCACGGTCTCCATGCGCGGCTCGACGCGCTGGCGACCGAGCATCGCGAGCGCCTCGACGCGCTCCACGCGCATCTGGCCGAGCCCCGCTGCGCCGTGGATTGCTTCGCGGTGCTGTTCCGCCGCCCGATCGACGCGCAGGTGATCGGCATGGCGACCGGCGAGGCGCTGGCGCATCTCCGCCGGCTGGAGATCGAGGGCGCGGCGGTGCGCGAGGATCGGGACGGCGTGTGGTGGTATCGCGCGGCTTGACGACGGCGCGCGCGTGCGTTCCACTTCCGTTCGCAACGACTCAGGGATGCGGACCATGGCCGACCAGGTAACCTTCTACACCAACCCGATGTCGCGGGGGCGCATCGTGCGCTGGATGCTGGAGGAGGTCGGCGCGCCGTACGAGACGGTGGTGCTGGGCTATGCCGACACGATGAAGGAACCGGATTACCTGGCGATCAACCCGATGGGCAAGGTGCCCGCGATCCGGCATCGCGGGCGGGTGGTGACGGAGGGCGCGGCGATCTGCGCCTATCTCGCCGACGCGTTCCCCGACGCCGCGCTCGCGCCCGCGTTGTCGGACCGCGCGGACTATTACCGATGGCTGTTCTTCGCCGCCGGCCCGGTCGAGCAGGCGGTGACGCACAAGTCGATGAACGTGGTGCCCACCGAGCAGCAACGGCGGATGGTGGGCTATGGCAGCTACGACATGCTGGTGGAGGTACTCGACCGCTTGCTGACCGAGCGCGAGTATGTCGCCGCCGATCGCTTCACCGCGGCGGACCTGGTGCTCGGGTCGCAGCTCAACTGGGGCACGCAGTTCGGGACGCTGCCCAAGCTCGACTCGTTCGTCGCTTATGTCGCACGGCTGACACGGCGCGAGGCGTACACGCGGGCGGCGGCGCTCGACGACGCGGCGATGAAGGCGGCGGCGTAGCCGATCAGGCCAGCCTCGTCATCCGCTCGGGCAACGCCGCCAGCACCGCCCGCCGCTCGTCCGGCGCGGCCGTGCGCCAATCCGCGATCTCGCCCAGCGTGCGCCCGCACCCCCGGCACCAGCCGGTCGCAGCGTCCATCGCGCAGACCTTCACGCACGGGCTCGCGAGGTCGGCGGGTTCGGGCGCGACGAACTCGATCACGCCGCCCATTGCGCCAGCCAGTCGGCCAGCGCTTGCGGCGACAGCGATCGCGCGTCGCTGAGCGCGGTCTCGTGCCCCTTGTTGATCAGCCGGTCGGTGCGCGGGTCGACCACCAGCACGGCGGGCACGCCCGCGAGCCGACCGGTAATGCCGTAATGCGCGGGAATCTGTGCGTTCTTGTTAAAGCGGCCGATGTCGACCGTGACCACCTCGAAATGGCGGCGGACATAGCCGCGCAGCTCGGGGAGATCGATCGTGCCCGCCAGCAACCGGCAATCGAGGCACCAGTTACCGCCCAAGTCGATCAGCAGCCGCTTGTGCGCGGCCAGCGCGCGCGCCCTGGCGGCCGCGACCGCCGCATCGGCGTCCGCGTTCTCGGCGTAGGGCAGCGGCAGCGGCTTGGCGAGCTCGTCGAAGCTGCGCGCCTTGACCTGCGGCGCGGGCGGGGCGGTCGCTAGCGCGGGAACGGCGACGAGGGCGAGCAGGGGTAGCAACCGCTTCATGTAACCTCCGGTGCAAGGGATGTCGCCCCTTAGCACGCCACACGCCAACGCCCGGATAGGCTTGCTTGCCCGCTCAATAGCTCAGCGTGGCGCTCAGGAAGTCGGGGACCGGGCCGTTCCAGCCCTCGTCGGGCGCATCGTCGCGCGGGTCGGGGCGGCGTGGCGCATCACCACGACGCGGTGCTTCGGCGCGCTGCGTCCCGGGCGAACTCGCGGACACCGGGCGAGGCTCGCGCGCCCGATCGTCCTGTCGCTCCTGGCGCGGCCTTTCCTCGCGGGTGCGCGCCGCCTCGGGCGGGCGCTCTTCGCGTTCACGGCGACGGCGCGGGCGATCTTCTCGAGCCGCTTCGTCGCGCGGCGTCGGGTCGGAACTTGGCTCGGCGGCGCGCTCTGGCTCTGCGGGAGCAGCGACACGCGCGATCTTGTGCCCGGTCAGCTTCTGGATGTTGTCGATGTTCTCCGCGTCCTCGGGGCCGACCAGCGTATAGGCCACCCCGGTCGCGCCCGCGCGACCGGTGCGGCCGATGCGATGAACGTAGTCGTCAGGGTGCCACGGCGCGTCATAGTTGACGACGTGGCTCACGCCCTTGATGTCGAGCCCGCGCGCGGCGACGTCGGACGCGACCAGGATGTTGACCTCGCCCGCCTTGAACCGGTCGAGCTCGGCGATCCGCTCGGACTGTTCCATATCGCCATGGATCTCGCCCGAGCGATAGCCCGCGCCGCGCAGCGACTTGTTGAGCTCGCGCACGGTGGTCTTGCGATTGCAGAAGATGATCGCGCTTTCGACCTCCGGCTGGGCGAGCAGCTCGCGCAACCGCGACGCCTTGGCGCGCTGGCCATCGACGGGAACCAGATATTGAGTGATGTTGAGGTTCTGCGAGGCGGGGCGCGACACCTCGATCATCTTGGGGTTGCTGAGGAACTTGTCGGCCAGCTTCTTGATCGGCGGCGGCATGGTGGCCGAGAACAACAAGGTCTGCCGCTGCTTGGGCAGCTTGGTGCAGATTTCCTCGATGTCGGGGATGAACCCCATGTCGAGCATCCGGTCCGCCTCGTCGATCACCAGCAGCGAACAGCCGGTGAGCAGGATCTTGCCGCGCCCGAACAGGTCCATGAGACGCCCAGGAGTCGCGATCAGCACGTCGACGCCGCGTTCCAGCGCCGCAGTCTGGTCGCCCATCGACACGCCGCCGATCAGCAGCGCCATCGAGAGCTTGTGGTACTGGCCGTATTTCTCGAAGGTCTCCGCCACCTGCGCGGCGAGTTCGCGCGTCGGCTCGAGGATGAGCGAGCGCGGCATCCGCGCGCGCGACCGGCCGTGCGCGAGGATATCGATCATCGGCAGCACGAAGCTGGCGGTCTTGCCGGTGCCGGTCTGCGCGATGCCGATGATGTCGCGCATCATCAGCACACTGGGAATTGCGCTCGCCTGGATCGGGGTCGGGTCGGCATAGCCGGACTCGCCGACCGCGCGCAGCAGTTCGTCTGACAGGCCGAGATCGGCGAAGCTCATGGGTAGATACCGCAAAGGAGGGCACGGCAGCCGCTCGCGCCCGTCAAGTCCTTCCCGCTAAGCACCGGAAAGTCAAGGTTAGGATGACGAGACTCTAGTGCCAGCGAGCGGCCACTAGGCGGCGGAAAT
>CAXSEO010000025.1:0-11431 GCA_964235525.1 uncultured Sphingomonas sp.
TGCCGCGGTTGGTCAGGTTCGAGAAGCGCAAGCCGAACGCGACCGTCGCCGCCGCGTAGATCGCGGTGAGCGCGACCAGCGCCGCTCCGACGCCAGCCAGCAACACCGGATGGTCGTTGAGCCAGAACAGCCAGCTCGCGTCGCCATGGTTGCCCACCCGATAGTCGAGCGGACCGCCAGTGTTCATCAGGATGAACGGCGGGTAGCAGATCAGCGCCGCCGTCCATGCGGCCGCGAACGGGTTGGCGGAGCGGATATGCGCGTCGAGCGGACGCAGCGTCAGCAGGTAGCCGACGGTGGCGAACGCGCAGTCGACCACGAACATGAAGGTGATCAGCCATTGGCTCAGCGCCACCGGGTCGCCGATCGCCTGCCGCCAGTCGGTGCGGACCACCGCCCCGAACCCGGGCGGCACCACCGCGAGCATGAAGGCGAGGAAGAACGCCTTGACCGCCCAGCTGCGCAGATGCGCGCGGATCGCCTCGGCATCGGCCTCCTCCCCCATCGCCCACGCGCCCAACGCCCAAGCGCCGTCACGCGGCTCCACGAGATAGCGGTCGAGCCACAGCACATAGGGCACGGAGAGGACGAACGCCGCCGGCGCGAGCCCGCCCATGCACCACATCGCGAAGCTGAAATTGCCCTGCCAGTAGAAGCGCCCGGCGAAGTAGATCAGCGCGATACCGCCCCAGGTGATCCACAGCCCCGCCAGCTTGGCGAGGCTGATGTCGAGCATCTCGCGCAAGCGTTTGGGGCGCGACCAGTCGATGCCGGTCGAGGCATGGCGATGCACCTTGTCGACCAGCAGCGACCACGCGATCATCGGCAGCGCGCAGGCGAGGAGGTTGACCAATGCCGAGTACGGCCCGTCCATCCGAAACCAGCGCGCCACCGCGGTCCAGGCGACCAGCCCCGCCAGCCCCGCCACGCCGACGCCGGTGCTCACCGCCGAACGCGGGCGGGGGTCGGCGATGCGGGCGGACAGGCTCGGGTCGTGGAACATGCGCCGACGCCCTAGCGCGCGAATGGTAAGCGCCGGGTGAAGGCGTCGGCTTGCACCCGCGCGGGCGCGGCGCTACCGACCAGCGCCGCGCGGGTATAGCATAGTGGTAATGCAGTAGCCTTCCAAGCTTCATAGGCGGGTTCGATTCCCGCTACCCGCTCCCGCCGCCGCGCGCCGCTGTAGCACGGCTACAGCGCGCATTTGCGGCGGCGCGGCCAGCGCGGCCCAAAGCCGCGTCTGACGAGTCACGGGCTTTGCCCGGGACCGCCCGCCTGAGGAATCCCCAGTCTTACCTCCGGCACCACCTCCACCTCAAACCCCTTGCCCGGCCCGGCGAGGTACTTCGCGACCACCGCCTTGACCGCCGCCGCGTCCACCGCCTCGCGCCCGCTGATCGCGGTGCGGATCGCCGTCAGCGCGCGCGGGTCGTCCAGGTGCTGCTCGAGCAGGCCGAGCCAATAGCCATTGTTGCTCCGCGAGCGCGTATAGGCGCTGATCTGCGTGGTTCGGGCGCGGGTCAACTCGTCCTCGTTCGGGCCGTGGGTGGCGAGGTCGGCGATCGCGCGGTCGAGCGCGCCGTAGAAGTCCGCCCGCCGCGCGGGGCGGAGCTGCGCCCCGGCGACGAACGCGCCGTAGAAGGGCAGCCCGTCATTCTGCCTGTGCGAGACGAACGGAGCGTAGGTGCCGCCCTGCTGCTCGCGAAACTCATCGGTCAGCCGGGTCTGGATGATCGCCGCCGCGATCCCGAGCGCGCGCTGCTCGGGCAAATCCTGCAAGTCACCGAGCGTCGGATAGATGCGAACGACCATCGCCTGATCCGAGTCGCCCTTGTGGTACAGCGTCACCGGCGCGCCGGGCGGGGTCGCGCGGACGGCGAGCTGGCGCGGCGTCGGCGCCACGTCGGGGCGCGGCGCGAGCCGCCCGAACGTGTCCGCCACCGCGCGTTCCAGCGCGGGGCCATCGAGATCGCCGACCGCCTCGACCACGATCGGCCCGGCGGCGAGCTGCGGCTGCCAGAAGGCGCGGAACGCCTCGGGGGTCAGCGCTCGCACCTCGGCGAGCGGAGGCACGCCCCGGAACCTGAGGTCGCCACCGTAGAAGAATGGCGTGCCGAACGCCCCCAGCACCGATCCGGGCTGGCTATAGATGGTCTGGTTCGTCGCCGCGAATGTGTCCTTGAGCCGCGTGACCGGGATCGCATCGAACCGCAGCTGGGTCAGCCCGCCCATCATCAGCTTGAGCGCGTCGGGCAAGTCGGCGGCGTCGGTCGCGCTCCCCAACACCACGCCGCTCAGCGTCGAGCCGATCGAGAACCCGATCAGTCGCCCGGCGGTGACCCGCGCCAGCTCCTCGGGCGTGTACGGCCCGAGTCCAGATCTTCCCAGCGCGGCGCTGCTCCAGAACAGCGCCGGGTCGCCCGGGTCGCGCGCAAGCAGGCCATGACCGACCACCACGCGAATGCGGATACGGTCTCTCTCGAACGCGGTCCGCTTGTAACGGAGCTCGACACCGTTGGAGAAGCGCACCCGCTCGATGCCGAGGTCGGCGATGCTCGATCGCGAGACGACCGTCGCCGGCGAACCCGGCAACGTCAGCTCGTCGAGCGACACCGCACGTACCGCCGCCGCCGTCGTCCCCACCATCTGCTGCGCGGTGGTCAGCTGTCTGAGCAACGCGGGCGCGCCACCCGCAACTGGCGTCGGCGACAACTCGACGAGCCGCGGCGTCGGCGCGAGCAGGGTTGCGATCGCTCTGCCGACCACGTCGGGAGTGAACGTCTTGCTTTCCGCCTCGAACAGGCTGCGGGAGAACTGCGGTGTCGCGCTGACGTCCGCGTTACTGATATCGCGGGCGAAGCTGCTCGCCAGCGCTGGCGACGTCACTGTTTGCGCCCCCAGCACCAACTGATTCAGGCGACCGCGAGCGATCGCAACTTGCTGGTCAATTTCAGCCTGGCTGGGCGGAGTTCGCGCAGCTGCGTTGAGCACCCCGAACAACTGGTTGAGCGCCGGGATAAACTGGCCCGAGCGGCTTCCGAAACCGACCGAGAGGGCATCGAACAAATGACGGTTTCCACCGAAGTTCGCGCTTGCGCTAAGAAGTGGACCGCCCTCTCGCGCTTCGGCATCCAGCCGCGGATTGAGGGTCGCGGCGGCTACCCAGTTCAAAAAGCCGCCTCGCTGCCGCGCAATCGTCCAGGGCCCGTCGTCGTGCGGGCGCTCCCAAGCGAGTTGGACACGACGCGGTGCCAATGGATCGATCACAAGCGCAACTGGCGTCGAAGGCTCGACGAGCGCGCCATAGGCGGGCTCGGCGGGCTCGGGACCCGCGCTCTTCCACCCGCCGAACCGCTCGCGCACCACGCGCTCAAGCAGCGCGGGATCGGCATCGCCGACCACGATCACCTCCGTGCGGGTCGGGCGGTACCAGCGCTTGTAATAAGCCCGCAGCCGGTCGGCGGTCGCGGCTTGCAGCGTTGCCTCCGTGCCGATCACGTCCCGCCGCTCAGCTTTCAGCCCGGTCAACAACACAGGATTGGTCGCGTCGCGGATCTTGGCCGCGAGGGGCGGAAAGCGCGCCGCCTTTTCGGCGAGCACCACCCGCCGCTCGACCTCGAGCGGGGCGGCGTCGACGCGGGCGCTCTCCACCATCTCGGCGAGCACAGCCATCGCCTGCGTGTAGGAGGCCGCGTCCGCACGGGGCAGGTCGAGCTGATAGGTGGTCGCGGTCAGCGTCGTGCCCGCATTGGTGTCCGCGCCGAACGTCGCGCCCAGCCGCTCCCAGACGCGCAGCCCTTCGCCGTCCGGGTAATGCGCGCTGCCGCGAAAGGTCATGTGTTCGAGGAGGTGGCTCCAGCCCTGCTCGTCGTCGGCCTCCATCAGCCCGCCGACCTCGACCCGGACCCGGACCGAGATCGCGCCGGGCGGCAACGCGTTGCGGCGGACCGCCCAGCGAAGCCCGTTGGCGAGCGTGCCGGTGCGCCAGGCGGGGTCGGGCGGAATATCGCTACCCGCCGTCTGCCACGAGGCCGGCGCACGCTGTAGGGGCGTGACGGTCTGCGCTTGAGCCGAGGAGGCGATCGTGAACAGCACGGCGGCAAAGGCGGAACGGAGCATCGGCCCCGCTCTGGCAAAAGCCGCACCGTTCGTCGAGACCGGCTCGTCGCGATGGTGGAAGGGGCTGGATTCGAACCAGCGTACGCTCGCGCGGGCAGATTTACAGTCTGCTGCCATTAACCACTCGGCCACCCTTCCCCGGGCGTCGCCATCGGCGAAGCGGCCCCATGCCGAACCGTCTCCAAACTGTCAACGCGGACAGGGTTGCGCCGGGGCGGCGGGGCGGCGTAGCGGCGGGGCATGTCACGTCGCGGTCATCGCCCCAGCCAGGCCCCCGCCGGTCGCCCGCGCTTCTGGGGGCGGCACGCGGTCACCGCCGCGCTCGCCAACCCCGAGCGGGTCGTCCGCAAAATGTGGGGGACGCGTGAGGCGCTGGCCGCGCTGGCGCTGCCGCCGGTGATCCCGGTCACCTATGCGGACGTCGCCGACCTCGCGCGGCTGGTCCCCGCCGACGCGCCGCATCAGGGGCTGGTGGCGGAGGTGGATGCCTTGGAGGAGGTGTGGCTGGGCGACCTGCTGGAGCAGGGTGCGCGCGACACCCGCCCGCTGGTGGTGCTCGATCAAGTCACCGACCCGCATAATGTGGGCGCGATCCTGCGCTCGGCGGCGGCGTTCGATGCGCTGGGGATTGTCACGCAGGACCGGCACGCGCCGCCGGAGGGGGGCGCGCTGGCGCGGGCCGCGTCGGGCGCGCTCGAGCTGGTTCCGTGGGTGCGGGTCGTGAACCTCGCCCGCGCGCTCGACGAGGTGGCGGAGGCGGGGTTCTGGCGCGTCGGGCTGACCGGCGAGGCGACGCAAATGCTGGCCGAGGCGATGGGCGCGCAGCGGGTGGCGCTGGTGCTCGGCGCGGAGGGCGAGGGAATGCGCCACAACACCGCCGCGCATTGCGACGAGCTCGCCCGGCTGCCGATCTCGGCACGGGTCGACAGCCTCAACGTCTCGAACGCCGCGGCGGTGGCGCTGTACGCGGTGGCGACGCGCGGCTGACGCTACAGCGAGCCGCCAAAGAAATCGAGCTTGCCGAGCGGAACGCCCTTTGTCCGAAGGATCGCGTACATCATCGACAGGTGGAAGAAGACGTTGGGGAGCGCGAACCTGATCAGCCAGTAGCCGAGCGGCATGGTCGGCTCCATCGTTTCGCCAAGCCGAAGGGTGAACGGGACATCGTCGCGACCGCCGAACTGATCGGGGGTGAGCGCGTCGAGGAACGCCGTCGCCTCCGCCAGCGCGGCGCGGAAGCCCGCCAGGTCCAGCGTCACCGCAACATCCGCCGGTGCCTGGAGACCTGCGACCCGGGCGGGCCATTGCGCGGAGAAGTTGCACACCACCATCAGCTGGAAGCGCAGCGGGTGCATGTCGTCGACCAGCCGCCAATCGAGGCACGCCTCTGCTGCGCCTTCGTGCGCCTCCGCCTTGTCGAGCAGGTGCGCGGCGACGGCCAGCTGCTTGCGGAGGAGCGCGACATGGCTGAACAGGTCGACGGCCATGCTCAATCCTCCTCCGCGATCGTCACCCGCAACCCGTCCAGCGCGTCCGTGAACGGGATCTGGCACGACAGCCGCGAGGTCGCATTGCGGTCGCTGGTCGAGTCGAGCAGGTCGTCCTCGTCCTGGCCCATGGTCGGCAACCGGTCGGCGAAGGCGGGGTCGACATGGACGTGGCAGGTCGCGCAGCTGCAGCAGCCGCCGCACAAGGCGAGCAGCTCGTCGATGCCGCCGTCGCGGATCACCTCCATCACGCTGAGCCCCGCCTCGCCGTCGAGCTCGCGTGCTTCCCCTTCGCGCGTCGTGACGATAAGCTTGGGCATGCGATCCTCCTTGAGCCTTTGGCCGTGCCATGCCCGCCCGGTCGCGCGCGATCAAGCATGGGGCTGAACGCCGCCGATCTTCAGGCGGGCGTCGACGCGCTCGCCGCGCGCGAGCCCGCCTTCGCGGCGGCGCTGGCGCGGTGCGGCTATCCCGCCCCACGCATCCGCGAGCCCGGCTACGCCACCCTGCTGCGGACGATCCTCGGCCAGCAGGTAAGCGTGTTCGCGGCCGACGCGGTGTGGCGCAAGCTCGCCGCGCTGGGTGACCCGGCCGACCCCGCGACGATCGCCCAGGCCTCGCCCGAAGACCTGCGCGCAGCGGGCTTCTCGCGCCAGAAGGCGGGCTATGCGCGCAGCCTGGCCGATGAGGTGACCAGCGGACGGCTCGACCTCCACGCGCTCCCCGCCGACGACGAGGAGGCGATCGCGGCGCTGGTGCGGGTCAAGGGCATCGGCCGCTGGTCGGCCGAGATCTACCTGCTGTTCGCCGAGGGCCGCGCGGATGTGTGGCCCGCGGGCGATCTGGCGGTGCAGATCGAGATCGGCCGCATCCTCGGTCACGCCGACCGCCCGGGCGAGAAGCTGGTCCGCGAGCTGGCGGAGGCGTGGCGACCGTACCGCGGCGCGGCAGCGGTCTTCGCGTGGCATAGTTATCAGACGAAGGTGCTGTGACGGGTGCTGACCGGCCAAAGGTGGTGAGAGATGTTTGTCGTCACGCTTAGCCGCCCTTTCGCGCGGCTCCTCCCTGTTCTCGCGATCGTCTCAACCGGGAGAACGGCGCAGGTGCCGAGCGAGGCACCGGTCCGGCTCTCACCCACACAGATCACGGACCGGATCACACACTGCGGTGTTCCGCTCGCTCGCGTAATAATCCGCGCCGACCGCGACTTGCAGGAAGACGTCATTGCCATCGCCTCCGGGTCCCCACTCAGCGAGGCAGAGCTCGCCTGTATCGCGCGCGCGTCGCTGGCGGCGTTGACCTATGTGGAGTTTGATGATGCGGATCAGCAAAAGCGGTATGACGCCGTGTATCACCCGATTGAGGACAGCGATGGCGTGACAAAGGCGCGCGCTTGGCTGGGCGCGCACGGGCTGCTGACAAAGCTGCCCAGCTACGATCCGACTCGCCAGAGCCTTGCGGCATACGGTCACGAACTGGAAGCATTGTGCGGCATCCCGCGCGGTGCCGTTCTGGTCGCAATTGGCAGCACGCTCACGATCCGCCACAATCTGCTCGAGCCAATCACGGACAAGCCGTTCCATGGCGCGTTGTCCGACGCACAGCTCGAGTGCCTGCTGTATGCCAGCGCCGCCTCAAACATGAATGAGCACGGGGCCGGGTTCGGCTTCATCGGCAACGCGGCAGTGTCCGACCACTGAACGGCAATAGCGCGTAGATGGAAACTAAGCCGTTCGTGTATTCGGCAATCCCGCTTGCCGCTCTGCTGCTGAGCGGGTGCGAACAGGCGCTTCGCGTCGAGGTAGCGCAACAGGGCGGTATCGTCTCGTTCGCGGCGCACCGGGTCGCGTCTTCGGGCCCAGTCTGCCTCGACGACATTCAGATAATGGCGGTCGGATCGGGTGACCCACGGAGCGTATGGCACATTCATGCCATGGGTCCGGCTACCTGCGTCGAGCGCGTCACCTATCCGCAACTGCCCGTCAGTTTCGCGCAGGACGCGGTCGGTGCACCGTTCACCAAAGGCCAGATCTACAGCGTCTCAGTCAAGATCGCTCCCGACCTGTCGGGCGCGCAGCTGTTCGTGCCGGGCGACCACGACGGTGACATCGGCGCGGGCGGCTAAGCGCGGTTGCAACCCCGCCCTCGCTCCCGCACGGGAGCGCGTGTGCTGCCCACCGCCTCCGCCCCCTCCCGCCCCTCCCTAGCGCAGAGTTTCCGCACCGTCGCCGTCTCCGGCGGGTTCTGGCGCAAGCTCGGCGCGTTCTCGGGGCCGGGCTATCTGGTCGCGGTCGGTTATATGGACCCGGGCAACTGGGCGACCGACATCGCGGGCGGGTCGGCGTTCGGCTATCGGCTGTTGTCGGTCATCCTCGTCGCCAACCTGCTCGCGGTGGTGCTGCAGTCGCTCGCCGCGCGGCTCGGCATTGCCAGCGGCATGGACCTCGCGCAGGCGTGCCGGGCGCGCTTTCCCCGCCCGGTCAACCTGTCGCTGTTCGCGCTATGCCAGCTGGCGATCGTCGCCTGCGACCTCGCCGAGGTGCTCGGCACCGCGATCGCGCTGCAGCTGTTGCTCGGGCTGCCGCTCGCCTGGGGCGTGGTGCTGACCGGGCTCGACGTGTTCGTGATCCTCGCGTTGCAGGGGCGGGGCTTCCGCTATCTGGAGGCGGCGATCGTCGCGCTGCTGCTATTGATTGCGGGGTGTTTTGTCTGGGAGCTCCTGCTCGCGCACCCGGACTGGCGCGCGGTGGCGGGCGGGCTGGTGCCGCGCGCGGAGGTCGTCACCCATCCGGCTATGCTGTACCTCGCGATCGGCATCCTCGGCGCGACGGTGATGCCGCACAACCTCTACCTCCACAGCTCGATCGTGCAGACGCGCGCGTTCGAGCGCACGGACACAGGGCGGCGCGCGGCGATCCGCTGGGCGACGCTCGACAGCACGGTCGCGCTGACGCTGGCGCTGTTCGTCAACGCCGCGATCCTGATCCTCGCCGCCGCCGCGTTCCATCGCTCCGGGCACACGAAGGTGGCAGAGATCGCCGACGCTTATCACCTGCTCGACCCGCTGCTCGGCGCGGGCGCGGCGAGCCTGGTGTTTGCGGTGGCGCTGCTCGCTTCGGGGCAGAACTCGACAGTGACGGGGACGCTGGCGGGGCAGATCGTCGCGGAGGGCTTTCTCGACTGGTCGCTCCCGCCCTGGGCACAGCGGGTCGCGACGCGGGCCCTGGCGATCGTGCCCGCGGTGCTGGTGGTGCTGGCGCGGGGCGGCGACGGCGCGGGGCGGCTGCTGGTGCTGAGCCAGGTGGTGCTGAGCCTGCAGCTGCCGTTCGCGGCGGTGCCGCTGGTGATGTTCACCGGCTCGCCGAGAGTGATGGGCACGCTCGCGTCGCCGCGCTGGCTGCGGGTGGTGGCGTGGAGCGTGGCGGCGGTGCTCGTGGCGCTCAACGGCAAGCTGTTGCTCGACGCGGTCGGGGTCTGACGCGCCTTGTGGGCGTTGCCCGCGCAGGTGGCTCCCGATACGCTCGCCGTATGAAGCGCCTCCTACCCGCCCTCGCCCTCCTCGCCGCCCCCGCCGCCGCGCAGCCCGGCGACCTCGCGCGCTGGCGGGCGGAGGCAGCGCGGGTGACGATCACGCGCGACGATTGGGGCATCGCGCACGTGCACGGGGTGAGCGACGCGGACGCGGTGTTCGGGGCGGTGTTCGCGCAAGCGGAGGACGACTTCCCGCGCATCGAGGCGAACTACCTCGCAGCGCTCGGCCGCACGGCGGAGGCGGAGGGCGAGGGCGCGATCTGGGCGGACCTGCGCCAGCGGTTGTTCGTCGACCCGGACAAGCTCCGCGCCGACTATGCAGCTAGCCCCGAGTGGCTGCGCGGGTTGGTGGACGCGTGGGCGGATGGGCTCAACTTCTACCTCGCCACCCACCCCGCCGAGCACCCGCGTGTGCTGACCCGGTTCGAGCCATGGATGGCGCTGAGCTTCACCGAAGGCTCGATCGGCGGCGATGTCGAGCGGGTGGACCTGGCGAAGCTGGCCGCCTTCTACGGGGGTGAGCAAGAGTTCCATCTTGCCCAAGCCTATGACCCGCTTCGCGACGAGCCGCGCGGATCGAACGGCATCGCGATCGCGCCCAAGCTTACCCGCGATGGCCATGCGCTGTTGCTGATCAACCCGCACACCAGCTTCTTCTTCCGGTCGGAGCTCGGCATGGAGAGCGACGCGGGGCTCCACGCCTATGGCGCGAGCACTTGGGGGCAATTCTTCCTCTACCAGGGGTGGAACGAGCATCTCGGCTGGATGCATACGTCAAGCGGCGTCGACACGGTAAACGAGTTCGCGGACACGCTAGTGTTTCATCGAACCGGGCCCGTGACCTATCTGTACGCGGGCAAATCGCGGGTTTTCACCACCAAGCCGATCACCATCCGCTACCGCTTGGCGAACGGCACGTCGGCCGACAGGTCGTTCGTTGGGCAGTATGACCATCGCGGTCCATTGGTCCGCGCCCAGGGCGGCAAGTTGATCAGCGTGGCGCTGATGAACCGCCCGGTGCCCGCGCTGGAGCAGAGCTGGCTCCGGACCAAGGCGACCAGCTTCGCCGACTATATGAAGGTTGCCGCGCTCCAAGCGAACTCGTCCAACAACACGATCCTCGCCAGCGCGGAGGGGACGATCGCGTATCTCCACCCGCAGTTCGTGCCGGTGCGCGATGACCGGCTCGACTGGCGCGCGCCGGTCGACGGCGCGACCGCGGACTGGCATGGGCTGACCCCGCTCGACAAGCTGCCGCGGGTGGTCAACCCGCGTGGCGGCTGGCTATACAACAGCAACGATGCACCGTGGCGAGCAGCGGGGGCGGACTCGCCCAAGGCGGCGGACTTCCCGCGCTACATGGACCAGGTCGGCGCGAACCCGCGCGGCGACCACGCGACCGCGCTGTTGGCCCGGGCGCATGACCTGACGCCCGAGGGCTTGCGCGCGATCGCCTATGACCCGGGGCAGCCCGCGTTCGACCGGCTGATCCCGCAGCTCCTTGCCGCGTGGGACGCGCTACCGCCGGGCGAGCGGAAGCAGCGGCTCGCCCAGCCGATCGCGTCCCTGCGCGGGTGGGACCGGCGCTGGTCGGCGGCGTCGGAGCCGACCACGCTGGCGATGGCCTGGGGCGAGGCGCTGTGGGCGCAGGCCGCGAAGCCCGCCGCCGCCGCGCGGGCGACGCCGTGGGACTGGATGAGCGACCAGCTTACCGCGTCCGACAAGCTCGCCGCGCTCGACAGTGCGGTGGCGACGCTGACGCGCGACTGGGGGACGTGGCGGGTGGCGTGGGGCCGGGTGAACTGCTTTCAGCGCGTCTCCGCCGCGATCAGCCCTTCGTTCACCGACGCGGGGCCGTGTACGCCGGTGCCGTTCACCAGCGCCAGATGGGGCAGCCTCGCCTCGTTCGGCGCGAAGCCGTATCCGGGCACGAAACGCTGGTACGGGACCAGCGGCAACAGCTTCGTTGCGGTGGTCGAGTTCGGGCCGCGCGTTAAGGCGATGGCGGTGACGGCAGGCGGCGAGAGCGGGCACGCGGGGTCCCCGCACTTCGCCGACGAGGCAGCGCGCTACGCGGCGGGGGCGCTCCGGCCGGTGCCCTTCTACGACCACGAGCTGAAGGGGCACACCGAGCGGGTGTACCGGCCGGGGGAGTGAGCTGTCCCGTTGAGGCGGCAGGACTGGGTGCCACCGCACCTCCCCGTCACCCCGGGCTTGTCCCGGGGTCCAACGTTGTACGCGTGTTTCCCGACCGCGACGTCCGCACAACGTTGGACCCCGGGACAGGCCCGGGG
>CAXSEO010000026.1:0-11303 GCA_964235525.1 uncultured Sphingomonas sp.
CCGCGCCGCGCCACCCACTCCACCACGCCATCCCCCGCCCCTAGCGCGCGCGGGGAGGCGTGAACAAGGCGGGTCAGTGGATCGTGCCGACCGCGTGGTCGACCGACAACAGCACGATCAGCCGCTCGATCTGCCGCCAGCGGCAGAAGTGGACGTGATTGCCCAGGTCACGGCTGTGGTCGGCGCGCGCGGCGGCTTCGCTCCCCGCCTCCTCGCCGAAGCGCCGGATCAGCTCGGCGGCGTCATTGGCGCTGGTGCGGTCGGCGAGGAACGGCATGTACGGCATCCCGCGCGCCATGCCGCGCCCCGCTTACGGTCGGACTCCCGGGCATGGCTAACGCCTGCTTAGCCATGCCTGCTGGCATCGCCGCGCGCGACGTGGCAGGGCGCGCCCGATGGATCGCCCCCCTACCCGCACCCCGATGGCGGGCGGCGCGCTGATCGCGCTGGGCGCGATCGGCGGCGCGGCGGTGGGCTTCCTCGTCGGCGAAGCGACGCCCGGCTTCCTGCTCGGCGCGGGCGGTGGCATCGCGCTGTCGCTGCTGATCTGGGTGCTCGACCGGCGGCGGTAGTTACCGCACCGCGCGCGAGAGCCATACCACTCGGCCGATCACCTCGACATCCTCACCCGTCACCGGCGGCGCGTCCGGATGGTCGCTGGTGATGACCAGCCGCCCCCTTTCCCGCCGCACCCGCTTGACCAGCGTCGTGCCGTCGACGCGCAGCACGAACACGCCGCCTTTGAGCGGTACATGCCGGTTGCCCTCGTCAACCAGCAGCTCGTCCCCATCGGCGATGCCCGGCTCCATCGACCAGCCTTGCGCACGGATCAGCGCCAGCGGCCCGTCGCGCACCCCCAGCGCGCGGAGCAGGCGCGGTGGGAAGCCGAAGTCGCCGACGGCAAGCTCGCGGTCGTTGATCGCGCCCGGCCCCGCCGCCGCCGCGACATCGAGCCGGGACACGCGCACCCGCTCCGGTGTGAGCAACGCGGCGCGACCGCCCAGCACCGACTCGTCCACGCCGAGATAGCGCGCGAGCAGCGCCCGGTCCGCCTCCGCGAGCACGCGCGGCGTCCCACGCGTCACCCATTGCTGAAGGTACGCCTCATTGCGCCCGAGCAGCCGTGAGAGGGAGGCGAGGCTTTCGTCCCCGCTCGTGGTCACCAGCGCCCGGAGCGCCGCGCGGGGATCGACGTCTGGCACGGCCGGGTCCTAACACTAGGAAATATCCTAGACAAGTTGGAGACGCCGGAACAGAACCGGAACACAGAATCGGAAAAGGAGGCCTTATGTCACTGCTCGTCAGAATTACCCGGTGTCTCGACGCCAACCACATTCCGCCGACCCGGTTCGGGCGGCTCGCGGTCAACGACCCCCGGCTGGTCGGTGACCTGCGGCGCGGGCGCGAGCTGCGCGCAGATACGCGCGCGCGGGTCGAGGCGCTGTTGACCGAGCTGCACGGATGAGCGGCGACCGAGGCGGAGCAATGGCGCTGATCCGCGCGCTGGCGGCAAGCGCACCGGCGTTCACCCTGGAAGAGGTGATCAGCCGCGACTGGGCGAGCGCGACATTCACGGGCGAGCGACATGTCATCCGGCTAGAGCTGGCCGATGACGACGCGACGCGCGTATGGCTCGCGGCGGTGCCCGAGCTCGAACTAGTCGTGCGCGGGCGGCTGGTCGCGGACCTCGCGGTGGCGGAGGAGGCCCGCGCGGACGGGCGGCTGCGGGTCAGCGTCGAGGCGCTGACGATCGTGGAAGGATAAGGTGCTCGCTTAGACGCTTCGTGCCAATTTCCGTGCGCGCGCGCCGCTCTCCAGCCGGGCCAGCAGCGATTCGATGCTATGCGCGTGATCGGCGGGAACGTCGTGCTCCAGCGCGAACGTCTCGATCCGCTCGCCCGGCGCGAGCGGCGCCGCGCGACCGAGCGGCGCAGGCGCGCGAACCGGCGAGCGTGGCACGGGCAGGATCGCCTGTGCGTCATAGTCGGCGAGCGGCGTCGCCAGATCGGCGGGCAGCTCTCGTTCCGCCCCCTCGGGCACCGGCCAGAACTCCCGGTCGGCGCGGATCGGCGCGCGTGGCGGCGCGTCGGGGTGCGCGTCCGCGCGGCGCACGCTCGGCGCGCCCGTGGTCGGGCGTACGAGCACGGGCAAGCGCAGCCGCAGCTTGCGCCCGCCCACGCGAAGGTGGAGCGCGGCCCAGGCAATCACGCCCGCTCCCACTCCGCCCGCTAACGCGAACGCAAGCCGCGCGGTGCGCCCGAGCGGCGGCGCGGCGGCGTGCAGCAGCGTCGGCAAGCCGCTATGCACCACCAGCCATTCGAGCCGCCAAACCGGCAAGGCGAGGCAGAACGCCATCGCGAGCAACGCCGCCAGCGCCGCCCCCGCGAGCGCGATCGGCAAGGTCAGGCGGGGAGTATCGGAGAGCGCGACCATCGTATGTCCAGCAACCGGCTTTGGCTAAGCCTTTGGTAAACAGGCATGTAACGCGAAATGTTTGACGCCCAGTTACGCTCGGCCTCGACGAACGCGCGCGCCCGCGCCCGCCGCGCGTCCCAATCCGCGCGGTGCTCGAACAGGTTCGCCAGCGCCTGCGCGATCGCGGGCGGGCTGTCGGGCGCGAACAGCGTGCCGGTGTCGCCGTCACGGGTCAGTTCGCGGTGCCCGCCGACGTTGGACGCGGCGACCAGCTTGCCCTGTGCCATCGCCTCCAGCGGCTTGAGCGGCGTGACCAGCTCGGTCAGCCGCATCGCCTTGCGCGGGTAGGCGAGCACGTCGACCAGGCTGTAATAGCGCTCGACCTCGGCGTGCGGCACCCGCCCGACGAAGCGGATCTGCGCCGCCACGGGCGATGCGGACGCCCGTGCGCGCAACGCCGCCTCGCACGGGCCGCCGCCGACCAGCAGCAGCCGCGCCTTTGGGCGCCGGGCGACCAGCGCGGGCATCGCGTCGATCAGGTGGTCGAGGCCCTCATAATCGTAGAAGCTGCCGATGAAGCCGATCACCTCCGCGTCCGTCAGCCCCAGCTCGCGGGCGAGCGCGGCGTCATACGGGGCGGGCTCGCCGAACAGCGCCAGATCGACGCCGTTGGGCGAGACGATGATCTTGCCCGGGTCGACCCCGCGCGCGACCAGATCGCCGCGCAGCCCCTCGCAGATCACCGCCACCGCGTCGGCCCGCCGCACCGCCCAGGTCTCGAGCGCGCGGGTCGCACGGTAGCGGAGCGACCCCTCGCGCCCCGTCCCGTTGCCGACCGCCGCGTCCTCCCAGAACGCGCGGATCTCGTACAGGAGCGGCAGCCGCCGCGCCCGCGCGACCTTGAGCGCGGCGAGCGCGCCCAGCACCGGCGAATGCGCGTGAAGCACATCGGGGCGGAACGCCTCCACCGCCGCGTCGATACGCCGCGCAAAGGCGGCGATCTCCACCAGTTCGCGCAGCGGCGAAGGCCAGCGGCGCGGCGGCGCGGTGCGGTGGAAGCTGAGTCCGTCGACCGTCTCGACGCCCGCCGCCGTCACCCCCTGCCGCGGCCCCGTCACCGCCGCCACCGCCCACCCCCGCGCCTCCTCAGCCTTCAGGATCGCGCGGGTGCGGAAGGTGTAACCGCTCTGCAGCGGCAGGCCATGGTCGAGCACATGCAGGATACGCATGGCCAGGCGGTGGCATGGGTAGCGTTAAGGCGGGGTCAACTCCGGCAGCATGGCGATCGTCCGTGGGCCGGACGCTGGCCGAGACGTGAACGGGGCCGGTTCGGCTGTTTGCGACCGGTCGCCGACGTTCACAGCCCGGACAGCTTGGCCCATATGCGGGCGATACGCTTGCAGAACGCGAAGGACGTATATGCCTTTCGAAGATCGTTTCGGTTTGTCGCTGCCCTTGATCCAAGCTCCAATGGCGGGCGTGTCTACGCCCGCCCTGGCAGCTGCCGTAGCGGAGGCGGGCGCGCTTGGCTCGATCGGAGTTGGTGCGACCGACGCGGATGGCGCTCGCGCGATGATCGCAGCGGTGCGCGCCCGCACCGATCGTGCCTTCAATGTCAATCTGTTCGTGCATGGCTCGGCGCGCGCAGATCCGGTACGCGAAGCCGAATGGCTAGACCGGCTGCGGCCGTCGTTCGCCGCGTTCCAGGCCGAGCCGCCGGTGGCGCTTCGCACGATCTATCGGAGCTTCGCCGAAGACGCCGAGATGCTGGCGATGCTGGTCGAGACCGCGCCGCCCGTCGTCAGCTTTCACTTCGGAATACCGTCTGCGGATGCCTTGGCGGCGCTGCGCGCACGCGGTGTCTTCATGCTCGCTACTGCCACCAACCTCGACGAGGCGCACGCGATCGAGGCTGCCGGCATCGACATGGTCGTGGCCCAGGGCATCGAAGCCGGCGGACATCGCGGCATGTTCAATCCCACCGCGCCGGACGACGCGCTCAGCACAATGGCGCTGACCCGGCTCCTCGTCCGCAAGACCCGCCTGCCTGTCGTCGCGTCGGGAGGGATCATGGACGGCGCCGGCATTGCAGCCGCGCTCGATCTCGGCGCGGTCGCGGCGCAGCTCGGGACCGCGTTCGTCGCCTGTCCCGAGTCCGGTGCCGACGACGCTTACCGAGCCGCGCTCGCCGGGCCGGGAGCCTATCACACGGTGCTCACCTCGCTCATCTCCGGCAGACCGGCACGGGCGCTCGCCAACCGCTTCACCGCCCTCGCGCAGGAGATCGGCGATCGCCTGCCGCCGGAATATCCGATCGCCTACGACGCCGGCAAGGCTTTGCATGCCGCCGCCAAGGCTCAAGGGGAGCATGGCTTCGGAGCACAATGGGCCGGTCAGGGTGCGCCGCTTGCCCGCGCCATGCCAGCAGCGGCGTTGGTCGAAGCGCTACGGGAGGAACTTCGGAGCAGCCGTCTACGAGTTTCATGAGAGGACGTCGCTTCGTTTGGTACTCTACCTCCGAGTAGACTAACGGCTGGCCACCAGTTTGGCATGTGTGTCGAAGCCTCGCCTGCCTTAACCCCTCCGCAACCCGGCCCCGCTACCCCGCTTTGTGTGAGCGCGCGCCGATGATCGACAACCTCGCCCTCGGCGTCTGCCATGCGCTGTTGCTGCTCGCGGCGGTGCTGTTGCTCCGGCGACTGGACCTCGACCGCGAGCCACCGGGCACCCCCGATGCGTGACCTCGCGTTCATCGGCTTCCTCGTCGCGCTGTTCGGGATGGGGTTCCGGCGACCGTTCCTGTTCGTGCTCGCCTATGTCTATATCGACATCGTCTCCCCGCAGCGGCTGACCTATTATCTCCTCAACGCGGTGCCGATCTCCTTGATCGCGGTCGGGCTGGCGGTCGCGGGCTGGCTGGTGGCGGACGACAAAGCGGGGACGCGGGTCGCGCCCCGGCAGGTGTTGATCGTCGCCCTGCTCGGCTATTGCTGGTGTACCACCCTGACCGCCGACTTCCCGGTTGAGGCGCAGGACAAATGGGACTGGGTGTGGAAGGCGCTGGCCTTTGCCGCGTTCCTGCCGCTGACGCTCCGGACGCGGCTCAGGATCGAGGCGCTGCTGCTGTTCATGGTGGTGTCGGCGAGCTCGATCATCATCGTCGGCGGGGTCAAGACGCTGGCCACCGGGGGGGGCGGCTATGGCTCGCTCAACCTGATGGTGACCAGCAATTCGGGGCTGTACGAGGGCAGCACCATCTCGACAGTGGCGATCGCGATCGTGCCTGTGATCCTGTGGTTCACCCGCCACGGCACGCTGTTCCGCCCCGACTGGCGGGTCAAGGCGTTCTGCTACGCGCTGGTGTTCGCGTGCCTGCTGATCCCGGTCGGCACCGCCGCGCGGACCGGGCTGATGTGCATCGCGCTGCTCGCGCTGCTGCTGCTGCGCGATGCGCGGCGCAAGCTGCTCTACCTCGCCGGACTGGCGGTCGTAGCGGCGGTGGCGGTGCCGTTCCTCCCCCCCGCGTTCACCGCGCGGATGAGCACGATCGGCAGCTACCAGGCGGACGAGTCCGCCTCCACCCGCATCGCCGTGTGGGCGTGGACCCGCGCCTATGCGCGCGAGCATCCGTTCGGCGGCGGGTTCGAGGCGTATCGCGGCGACCATGTCCGCTACGACACGGTCGCGGTGGTCGGCAGCGGCGCGAGCACCACGGTCAAGACCGATGTGACGGTGGACGCGGCCCGCGCGTACCACTCCGCCTATTTCGAGATGCTGGGCGAACAGGGCTACCCGGGATTGGCGCTGTGGCTTCTCATCAACCTGTCGGGGCTGCTCCGCATGGAGGTGCTGCGTCGCCGCTACCGGCGCGCGCGCTCCGATCAGGCAGGGGCGGACCAGGCCTGGGTCGCGCCGCTGGCGAGCGCGCTGCAGCACGCGCAGCTGATCTATATGCTCGGCGCGGCGTTCGTCGGCATCGCGTTCCAGCCGTTCATCTTCATGCTGATCGGCGCGCAGATCGGCCTCGACACCTATCTCGCACGGCGGCGCGCGGGCGAGAGTTTCCGGCCGATGCGCCGCGCGCGGCTCGCCGCCGCCTGACCGGAACGAAGCGCGCGCGCGCGCATTGCGCTGGGGTGGACGAGATCATCTGGTGCGACGACAGCGGGCCCGGCATCACCCGCAAGCAGATCCGCGGCAAATGGGCCTATTTCGCGCCTGGCAACGCGCGGATCACCGACCGCGACGCGATCGACCGGCTGAACAAGGTTGGCCTGCCCCCCGCCTATCGCGACGCCTGGTTCAACCCCGACCCGAACGGGCACATCCAGGCGGTCGGCTGGGACGAGCGCGGGCGCAAGCAATACCGGTACCATCTCGGCTTTCGCGAGGCGCAGGAGTTGGCCAAGTACGACCTCTGCCCCGCGTTCGGGCACCGACTGCCGCGCCTGCGCGAGCGGGTCGACGCGGACCTGAAGCGTAACGGCGTCGGCAAGGACACCACCGTCGCCGCGATCGTGCGGCTGCTCGACCTGGGGCACCTGCGGGTCGGCAACGAGGAATACGCGAAGACGAACAACAGCTTTGGTGCCACCACCTTGCAGAAACGGCACGCCGACCTGACCGGCCGCACGCTCAAACTGTCGTATCGCGCCAAGCACGGCAAGCAGCGGATGCTGACGATCACCGACGGCACGCTGGTCCGCTTCGTCAAGAAGATGCAGGACCTCAGGGGTCAACACCTGTTCCATTGGCTCGACGCGGCGGGCGGTACGCACGCGGTCACCTCCACCGACGTCAACGACTACATCCACGCCGCGATGGGCGACCGCTTCTCCGCCAAGAACTTCCGCACCTGGGGCGCGAGCGTCGTGGCGTTCGAGGCGCTGGGGTCGGGACACGAATATGTGGGCCTGAAGGCGATGCTCGAGCCGGTGACGGAGGAGCTCGGCAACACCCCCGCGATCGCGCGCAAAAGCTATGTCCACCCGCGCCTGATCGCGCTGGCCAAGGACCGGAACGCGCAAGGAACGTTCCGCGAAACGCTCCGCCTGCCGCGCGCGACGCAGTGGCTCAACCGCTGGGAGCGCGGCCTGATCGAGTTCCTCGAAGCGGAGGTGGAGGAAGCGGCGGCGGCATAGTTTCCTCTCCCAAAAGGGGGAACAGCGTGCTTATTCCCCGTTCATCCCTCCGGCCCTAAGCGCGCCCGATGCCTTCGCATGCCGCTTCCACCCCCGCCCCGATCCTGCCACCGATCAACCAGGCCGACCTTCATCACGACGCGCGCGACCTCTTCACTCAAGGGGTAGCGTGGCTGGAGGGGCATTGGTTCCAGATCCTGATTGCTACCGCCATCGGTGCGGGCATCTACCTCGCCTTGCGCGCCGCACGGCACCTCGGCGAGCATCTGCGCGAGCGCGATGAGAGCGGCACCGGCTGGCCCGCGATCTTCGGTCGCGCGGTCGCGGCGACCAACAGCGTGTTCATGGTCGCGCTCGCCGCGCGGCTGGTCGAGCATTACGCGCACGCCCCGACCGAGATCGCGGAAACCGTCCACTTCCTGTTCACGGTCGCGGCGGTGTTCCAGGCCGCGGTCTGGGCGCGCGAACTGATCCTCGGCACGGTCGAGCGCCGCACCGCGGGCGAGAATGCCGGGCTCGCGACGGCGGTTGGGCTGATCCGCGTGCTGGTCAACTTCGCGTTGTTCGCGGTCGCGCTGGTGGTGGTGCTCGACAACATCGGCGTCAACGTCACCGGGCTGGTGGCGGGGCTGGGCGTCGGCGGCATCGCCATCGGCCTCGCCGCGCAGAGCACCTTCGCGGACCTGTTCGCGGCGCTGGCGATCATCTTCGATCGCCCGTTCCGGCGCGGCGACACGATTGCGTATGATCAGAGCGTCGGCACGGTGGAGGCGATCGGGATCAAGACCACGCGGCTGCGCGCGCCGGGCGGTGAAGAACGGATCATCTCGAACAAACACCTGCTCGACAAGGAGATCCAGAACGTCAGCCGCCGCGAGTATCGGCGCGTCAGCTTCACGCTCGCGGTGGCGCGAGCGACGCCGGTCGAGCGCCTGCGCGCGATCCCGGCGATGCTCGAGGCGGTCGTCCGCGCGGCGGGGCAGAGCTTCGTCCACGCAGGCTTTGTCGGCTTCGGCGCGTCGAGCTTCGACTTTCAATTAGAGTTCGACTCCCTGACCCCTGACTACGACGCGTTCTACCGCGCGCGGCACGAGGTCGCGCTGGCGGTGATCGAGCGGTTCGCATCGGAGGGAGTCGAGCTGGCTTACCCGACCCAGACCATCATCACCGTCGCGTCGGACGCACCCGAACCGGAGACGCCCGTCGCTTCCTCACGCCCGAAGCAGCCTGATGGTGACGGCAGCTAGATCCCGCCCTCGTCCAGGCTCAGCAGCGTCGCATTGCCGCCGGCGCTGGTCGTGTCGACCGACACCGCCCGCTCGACGCAGAAGCGTTGCAGGTAGTGCGGGCCGCCCGCTTTCGGTCCGGTGCCCGACAGCCCCTCGCCGCCGAACGGCTGCGACCCCACCACGGCGCCGATCATCGAACGGTTGATGTAGAGGTTGCCGACCCGCGCCTCCGCCTCGGCCAGCTCGGCCGCGCGGGCGATGCGGCTGTGGAGCGCCATCGTCAGGCCATAGCCTTTCGCGTTGACCCGCGCGATCGTGTCGCCCAGCTCGCCCGCGCGCCACGTCGCGACATGGAGCAGGGGCCCGAACCATTCGGTGTCGAGGTCCTCCGCGCGGTCGAGGCGGATCAGCGTCGGCGGCACGAACAGCCCTTCGGCTGGCACCTCCACCGTCTTGACCCAGCGCGCGCGCATCCGCTCGCGATGCGTCATCAGTCGGTCGTACGCCGCCCGGTCGATCACCGGCCCGACATCGGTGGCCGGTTCGCCCGGCTCGCCGACCCGCAACGTATCCATCGCGCCCGCCAGCATGTGAAGCAGCCCCTCGGCCACATCCTCCTGCACCAGCAGCAACCGCAGCGCCGAGCAACGCTGCCCCGCCGAGCGGAACGCGCTCGTTACGACGTCGGCGACCACCTGTTCAGGCAAGGCGGTCGAGTCGACGATCATCGCGTTGATCCCACCCGTCTCGGCGATCAGCGGCACGAGCGGGCGATGGTCGTCCTCCAGCAACGACCGCGCGATCGCCCGCGCAGTCGCGGTCGAGCCGGTGAACGCCACCCCCGCGATGCGCGCGTCGGCGGTCAGCGCCGCGCCAACCTCCGGTCCGCCCGTCACCAGCACCAGCGCGTCGCGCGGCACCCCCGCCTCGTGCGCCAGCGCGACCGCGCGGGCGGCGATGCGCGGCGTCTGCGGGGCGGGTTTCGCCACCACGCTGTTGCCGGTGACCAGCGCCGCGACCGTCTGGCCGAGGAAGATCGCCAGCGGGAAGTTCCACGGCGCGATCGTCGTCCACACGCCGCGAGGGAGCAGGCGGAGCGTGTTGCGCTCGCCGGTCGGGCCGGGGAGCTCGACCGGGCGCAGCTTCGTGCGCGCCTGCGCGGCATAATAGCGGCAGAAGTCCACCGCCTCGCGCACCTCGCCGATCGCGTCGGGAATGGTCTTGCCCGCCTCTTGGACGCACAACGCCATCAGCTCGTCGCGGTGTGCTTCGAGCCGGTCGGCGAGGCGGTCGAGACAAGCGGCGCGGTGCTCGACGGGGGTGGCGGCCCAGGTGGGGAACGCGGCGTGGGCGCGGGTGATCGCGTCGGACACCTGCGAGGGGCCAGTTCCCCGGCGAAGGCCGGGGTCCAGTTCCGCTGCGCTCGGGTCGGAGATCGCATCCGCTCCCACAGCGCCCGTGACTGGGCTCCGGCCTCCGCTGGGGAACTGCGCTTCACCATTGGCCAGCAGGACCGGGGCGTTGACCACCGCCGCCACCCGCGCCAGCACTTCGCGATCACTCAGGTCCAGCCCTTCGCTGTTGCGGTGCCCCTCCGCGCCGAACAGATCGCGCGGCACCGGGATGCTCGGGTGCCGCGCACCACCCACCGCCGCCACCTTGGCGACCGGGTCGGCGAGGATCTCCGCCTCGCCCAACCGCTCGTCCGCGAGTTGATGCACGAAGCTCGAGTTCGCCCCGTTCTCCAGCAGTCGCCGCACCAGGTACGCGAGCAGGTCGCGATGCCCGCCCACCGGCGCGTACACCCGGCAGTGATAGCCATGCTCGCGCACCAGACGCTCATACAGCCCGTCGCCCATCCCGTGCAGCCGCTGGAACTCGAAGTCGCGGCGGTTTCCGGCCCATTCGACGATCGTCGCCACCGTCAGCGCGTTGTGAGATGCGAACGCCGGGCGCAGATGCTCCGCGTCGAGCATATCGCGCGCGACCGCGAGGTAGCTGACGTCGGTCGCTGCCTTGCGCGTGAACAGCGGGTAGTCGCGCAATCCTTCGACCTGCGTGCGCTTGATCTCGCTGTCCCAATAGGCCCCCTTGACGAGGCGGACGTTGAACACCTGCCCGGTTTCCGCCGCCAGCGTATCGGCCCAGGCGACGACGGCGCGGGCGCGCTTGCTGTACGCCTGCACCGCCATGCCGAACCCGTCCCAGCGGCGGAAGCGGGGCAGGCGCATCACGCCCTCAATGATGTCGAGGCTCATCTCCAGCCGCTCGCTCTCCTCCGCGTCGACGGTGAGGTGGATGCCCGCGGCACGCGCCAGGTCGCACAGGCGTTCGAGCATCGCGGTCAGCGCGGGGACGCACGCGTCGTACTGCGCGACCTCGTAGCGGGGGTGGAGAGCGGAGAGCTTGACCGAGATCGAGTGCCCCGCTCCCGCATTCGCGCCGACCGCCCGGATCGCGGCTTCGTAGGACGCGAAATACCGTCCCGCGTCCTGCTCCGTCCGCGCGGCCTCGCCCA
>CAXSEO010000027.1:0-11014 GCA_964235525.1 uncultured Sphingomonas sp.
ATCGACGCGAGGCGGCGATCGGGAAAATCCCGCAACCGCGGGCAGAACCGGAACCCGAGCATGGCGCACAGCGTGAACACATAGTCGGTCGCGCCGCCCGTATCGGTGCAATGCTCGGCGATGTTCAGCGAGGTCCCGTGGTGCAGCAGTCCGTCGAGCACATAGGGCGCTTCGTGCATCGAGGCGGAGAGCACGGTCACATTGTATGGCCCGTGCTGGTTGGAGACGCGGGCGTAGAGGCTGAACCCGGGGTCGACCCCGTACCGGGCGTTGATGTCGCCCACGCCCAAGCGCTTGCCGCCCCGGAAGAACTGCCCGTCCGAGCTGGAGGTCGTGCCGTCACCCCCACACCGATGCGATCGGCAGGCGATGCTGCGCGTCGATCAGGATGGCGAGCGCGCGCTTGTAGCTGTCCTCGCGGACATAGGCGTCCTTGGTCCAGACCAGCTGGTCGCGCGTGACCCCTGGCTCGCGGCCGCCATGCGGGCGAGCCCGAGGTTGGTGGCGTCGGCGAGGATGGCGGCAAGCAGCGCGTTGCTGTTGTCGCACTGCCGGCCGGTGCGAAGGTTGGTGAACCCCGCGAGGAACCCCGTTTCATTAGCGACATCGTGCAGGAGTTCGGTAATTCTGATCCTGGGCATCATCGCCCCGATCGCATCCGCCAGTTCCTCGGCCGGCGGGCTGGGCTGAGTGCGGACCGGGGTGATCTGCAACCGGCCGTCGACCAGCTTCACCCCATCCAGCCGACCGCGCGTGACGTTGTGGGCGAACCGCCTCAGCCGATCATGGAGCGTGGCTGCGCGTTCCGCGATCCAGGCATCGGCTGACGCGGGCAGGCCGAGGTCGGCGATCACGGGCGCGCTCGCCGCGGCTGGGAGCAGGTAGCTGTCGAACTGACGGTAGGCGGACGACCGCTCGACCCAGATATCACCCGACCGCAGCTTGTTGCGGACATGCGCCAGGGTCGCGGTCTCGTACAGGGGACGGTTGATCTTGCCGTCGTCGCCAGCCAGAGCTTGACGCCGTATCGGAGCGCCTTCGCCATTTCCGACCTGGGCGAGAGCTTGCGCAGGGCACCGTCGATCACGGCGCGCAAGGCGTCGATCACCGGCCTGCCATGTTCCTGCCGAGCCTGCGCGGGAATGTCGGGCGGCTTGCCGCAGACGCGCGCCTCGATCGCGTAGAACTGACGGTAACCGCAGCGAGGCACATTGTGCGACTAGGCTGTCGGATCACCGTCGTGAAATCGCCATGCGTAATCGTCCCCGTCCCGGGTTATGTTGCCTGCCGAACTGAGCGGGAAGTGACTGCTGAAGTATAAGGCTCGCTGCTCGACGACTCGTTTCAGAACTGCTTGCCGAGAGCGGACAGCCGCACCCGGGAACTCGCAGAAACAGGAAGTGAGGTCGGTATCGTGGACCTCAAGCGGGTGGTGTAAGATGTCTCCGCCGAAGAGAGCCGTTTCACCCTCGGACACGATCTCGATCGACGCGTGGTCGATGCTGTGACCCGGTGTTGGTATGAACCGAACGCCGGGTAGTACTTCGCTGCCATCCACGGCGATCAGCCGGACCTTGCTGGTGTGCTCCAGCGGACGGATGCTGTCGTCGAAGGTGCCCGATACTGGCGTTCGGACCGGCTCGCCCAATCCGGCCTGCCGCCTTGCTTCCGCGACGCCGGGCGCGTCGCCGTCGGCGAGCGCTGCCCCATAACGCCATTCCAGTCCTGAGCAGATGACGGTCGCGTTAGGGAAGGTCGGCACCCACCGTCCGCTCTCCAATCGCGTGTTCCACCCGACATGATCCGAGTGGACATGGGTAAGGAGGATGACATCAACCTGCTCGGGGCGGACCCCCGCTCGCTTCAGCCTCTCCAAAAACGGGTTGTGCAGATGATCAAGAACCAATTGGTCCGGCCGCGCCTTGTCGTTGCCAGCACCGGTATCGACGAGGATGATCTTGCCATCATGGTGAACCAGCCAGCTATGCAGGCTGAGGAATGCGTGGCCCTCGTCATCCCCTGTCCCAGCTGGAACCCAATCAGGATGCGCCTTCAGCTCATGCTGGTCGAGGTCCGGCAGGAGCTGGCGGAAGGTCATGCCGTTCAGGTCCATCTCGAAGACCTTTAGAATACGCGTTTGGCCGACTTTGAACATGATGACTCCGTTGACGCCTGTTGCTTGCGCGCATACGCTCCGGGGCTCAAGTACCTACCCAGAGGTAAGTATGATTGAGCCGTTCCGATCTAAGCACTGTGATGTCTTTCTCGTGGATTGTCCGGCGCGACACGTGCTCGGGCTGCTCGCTGAAAAGTGGGCCCTGCTTGTGATCCACGCATTGAGCGAGGGCACCAGCCGTACCGGCCAGCTACGCCGGCGAGTGACCGGAGTGTCTGAGAAGATGTTGATCCAGACGCTGCGTCGGCTCGAAACCCACGGTCTGATTCATCGCACCAGCTATGCGGAGGTGCCCCCGAGAGTCGAATATGAGCTGACCGCGCTCGGCTGGTCCCTGAGCAGTGTCGTGACCGCACTCGACAACTGGGTGGAAGCGAATGCTGAGCAAATGGCGTCCTGGCAGGAACGCGATGCTGCCCGCTAAGCTGTGAACACCCGCTCGGCGAGTAGCATCAGATTGACTCCGCTGCGGACGTTTGCTCCTCCAGAACGGATGGACGCTGCTCGTAAGTATTTGTGGGCCTTTTCTCGCCAGTTTCTCGTGGGGTGATTTATTACGATCCGCACGGTCCTCAACCAGAAGGCTCGTACCACGCAAAGCTCCAATTGAAACCCTGCCAAGACCAACTCCGTAACTGCAATTAACTGCCTCTGGTCCGGCCGGCGATACGAGCTGCAAGTTGACAGCGCTGTAGCGGGATCGTTACGGGGTGTTGCGTCAAGCGGTCCCGATCAGCGTACGGCCATTTTACTGCCGCGCGTATCATGGAGCGGGAACTTCAAACGCGTTGAGAAGCGCGCAGATAAAAACGTAGCAGCCGACTAGTGCAACCAAGTCGACCACTCCTTTTTCACCAAACATGTTACGCGCTTGTTCGAACAGTGCTTGATCGACATGGCGATCGATGCTTAATCTGAGCGCAAATTGCTGCGCCAACGTTTCATCGCCGCTTAATTCTGCAGTCGGCTTGCCCTGAGCTAGCGCGTCGATGGTCTGCTTAGAGAAGCCGGCCTTGGCAGCGACGGCGCGATGCGCGTAGAGTTCGTAGGGGCTCTTCCAGATCGAGCCGATGCTGAGGATCACCACCTGCCGAACGCGGGCGCCGAGCGACGTGGCCTTCTCTTCGACTTTTTGCAGCGCTAAAAAGCTTGTCGCGATTTCTGGGCTTCGCAGCAGCGGATTATATGGTCCGATGAGCTTTCCCTCCGCATCCTTGCTGCGAAACGGCACAGAGTCGGCCCATGGGATCCAGTTTGCCTCGATATCGTCGGCGAGCCTTCGCTGCGCTCCTTCGAAGCCGGCGGGATCGAGCAGCGAAAGACGACCGCCGAGCGACGTGGATTGGCGCATAGTGACCTCCTTGTTAGATGGCCCGTCCTGGCTGGCCAATGATGCTGCGGAAGCGCTCGGCGGCACTCCAATAAGTCCTGCAGCGGCACCAGCCGCCAGAATGCTTCGCCTTGTGAGTTGATCCGTCATTTCGGTTCCTCTCGTTCCTGGTTGCGGACTAGTCGTCGCATCCGTCTGCGACGAAAATAGTTGCCTGTTTGCCGAGGAACTCGGCAAGGCGGTCGTTGACGAAATCGGGGTTCTCCAGGATGCACATGTGCGCAGCCTGCGGTACGATCGCGAGCCGCGACGTCGATATGCCGCCGTGGATCGCCTGCGCGACTTCCGGCGGGCAGATTGGGTCCGTTTCTCCCGTCATTATCAGCGTCGGACAGACGATCTCCCCTAGCCGATCGGCGAAGTTTAGTTCGGCAATCATGTCCCACATGGCGGCATAGATGGCTGGATCGTCGGCGAGCATCGTCTTGCCGACGCGGTCGACGATGTCGGGTCGATGCGCCATCGTCGCCGGTGTAAACCAGCGTTCCAACGTGGTCTGAACTACTCCGGCCATGCCATCGCGCCGCGCGGTCGCGGCTCTTTGGCGGGCCGCCTCACGTTCATCATCGGCGAAGTTGGCAGCGGTGCCGATGAGCACCAACGACTGCATCGCCTCGGGATGCGCTAATGCGAACGCCTGCGCGATCATGCCACCAATGGAGATACCGACGACGTTAATGCGGTCCTCGCCCGTGGACGCCATGACGCGCGCAAGCGTTGCGGTGGTCGCGTCGAACGTCCAGTCCGCCGGCGTGCCGGGTGTGCTTCCATTGCCGGGCAGGTCATAGGCGATGACGTCGCGCACGCCGTGAAGCGCCTCGATCTGGCCGCCCCAATAGGTGAGGTCGAGCCCGACAGGGTGAACGAGGATGATCGGAGCCTCGCCGCGTGGCCCTGTTCGGACCATGTGGACGGCCGGTGGCTGCAACTCGCGGTTCACGCCGCTGCTCCTCAATGCTCTTTTGTCCAATCATCTGGCTTGGCGTCGAGCTCGATCCCAAGGATAGCGGTGAAGCGAGCGACCATCATGTAGTGGCCGACCAGCAGGATCACGGTCGCGATATCACGAGGTTCGAAAAGTAGACGGACACTTTCAAAGGATGCATCGGTCACTTGCCCCACGCTCACCGTCTGGTCGACAAAGTCGAGAATGGCGGCGACGTTTGCGGGCAGCTTGCTTACCTCACCCGCCTTGATCGCGTCGATCTCGGTATAGACCACCCAACCTTCTTGACCTGCCCGGCATGCTCCATCTGCTCGTAGGCACTGTCGAGGAGCGTCGCGACGCGCACGATGACCGCTTCGCGTACTTTCGCGTCCAGTGATGAAGCGCGCAAGGCGTTGGCCAGGTTCGGCAATGCCTCTGACAGACGTTGATCAGCCAGCAGCAGCCCACGCGTCAGGTTCGAGGGAAAGCGGTCGTACTGTTGACGCTGCTGCTCGTTCATGTGGTCGGGATCGACCAATGGGATGCGGGACATATAAGGTCTCCATGTTTCGGGTCGTTGCATGGTAAACCACTGGCTTAGCCGGCGCGTTGCACCGCCGAAGCGACGGTTGCCAAGACAGGCCGTCCCAGGAATGAGACGGCATGGACACTGCAGCGCTTCTGGATTTTGCTCTTGTCGCTCACCACGGCGGCTTTGGCGCGGCGAGCCGCGCCAGCGGACGCTCCAAAGCAACATTGGCGAGACGGGTCGCAGCTCTGGAGGAAAGCCTTGCCGTCCGCCTGTTCGAGCGCGGCAACGAGGGACTGAGGCTGACCGACGCGGGTAGCGAGCTCATGGACGGGATCGCTGTTCCATTCAGGGCTATCAAGGAGGCCGCGGAGGCGGTCCGCTGCGGCGGGGGGCGCTTGCAAGGACGCCTGCGAATCAGCGCAGCGGTGGTGTTTGCGCACGCCCATCTGGCGAGGATCGGCGCGACTTTCTCTCGCCTGCATCCCAACGTCGAGTTGGAGATTGTCGCGGACGATCGAATGATCGATCTGGTCGACGACGACTTCGACATCGTTATCCGCGCCAACCCGGATGCCACCGATCGGCTGGTCGGGAAATGCATCGTGCGGACCGATCGTGTTGCCGTCGCCGCTTCGGGACTCTCGCGGCCTGACGAAGGCGACGCGGCTCCCCTTCTCTTCCGCAGCGCCGAGCGCCCCATGACCTCGTGGCAGTTGCTCACCGAAGCAGGTCCGCGTGAAATCCTACTTAGGCCGACGATGAAGCTTTCGACTCTCCTGATGATGCGCGAGGCGGCGATCCACGGTGGCGGCGTTGCGCTTCTCCCCCGCACGCTGGTCGAAGACGACCTGCTCGCTGGAAGGCTTACTTGTTGGGGTGTCCAGGCCGGTGGACAAACGGAAATCTGGGCACTTCATGCATCCAGTCGCCTACCACCCGAGAAGGTCACCCGGTTCCTCCGGCATCTTGAACAGACGTTCCGGTAGCGCACCTCTGTTTGATTGGAGAAGACGTTCCAGACGAGCTGCAGGCGCACAATCACCCGGTTGATGGGCTACGTTACGACTCCGAGTGACTCAACACGGTAGGGGGCGCCGCGTATTTCCGCTCGGCCCGATCGCTCGCGGTGAACGCAGGCGGTCGAATGATCTCAATCACCGATGGACCGATGGTGATGCTAAATGGAATCCGCTCTGTCGATGCCGGACTTCCAAAATGGACGTCAGAACGAGACGGAGGATCGCAGCCCGAGCACCAGCGCGTTCGACACCCGCCCGCCCGGCGTCCGGATTGACAAGGCGCTGGACGCAGGGTGAAGGACATATTGGACGTTGGGTTGCAGCTGAAGCGGTCCGACCAGCTTGGCTTGATAGCTGAGTTCGACGACGCCCTCGAAGGCGGGGGGGACGGTAGCGGGCGCCCCCGACCGAAGCAGCACCCTTGCCGCCGACCGCAGCGGGGGAGAGATGCGCGCGACTCCGATCGCCAACCCCACTGTGTCGCTGTCGCGTCCGTTAATTGGCGCGGCCAGCGTTATCCCGCCGTCGGCGTAGCCATCGACAACGTTACGGTCCGAGGGGCTGTAGGACACGCGAACAAAGGCGTTCGCCGTGCGCTTCTTGTCGGCGGTCGATCGCCAGACCTGCGCATCTATCAGACCGTAACCGCCGAAGTTCGCGCCGTGCCCTGTCCCGCTGGCGACCGGGCCCGGCGTCGCGGCCGGGTCGTCGACGGCGGCAAAGCGATCGAAATGAACCCATCCACCCAGCGTCGCGGTCACCGCCGGTGTTTTACCGCCGGTATCGCGGCTGATCTCGCCGATCACGAACGGCCTGCCCGCCAACCCGAAGCTGTTGAAGCCGTGCTTTTCGCGCTGCTGTGGGTCGCCGCCGCCCGGCCCGGCGGGATCGCCCGCGAATACCGCGACGCGCGCGATCGTGCGATCGTCGGGATGCACCGCCAATCGTACGCCGGGGGCGGCGAGTGGGTAGGACGGGCCGCCGCTCGGCAGATCGGTCGCGAAGCTGTCCGGCCAACCGAACGTTGAATTGACGAACAAGGTCGCGGTTCGGCTCGACATGAACTCCTGCGCGGCGGTGAATTTACCTACCCGCAACGTCGTGATTGCACTCGGCGCGACCTGCACCCATGCCTGGTTCAGGCGGATCGCCGGTTCGGCTTCGAGCCCGCTGACCAGCAGCAGGTTACCGACATGCCGCCCCGACAGACCGATGCCGTGAATCTGATAGAAGCTCAGATGCGCGATGGCGGCCCGCAGCCCGACCAACTTATCTAGATCGGCATCGAACAGCACGCTGGCACGACCGAGATAGTCCACGCCGCGCGACTGCCCACCGCTGATGTCCGCGTTGAGGTCGCTCGCATAGTTGAACGTCACCTCGATCGGCTTGTTGCCACCGCTGCCGTTCTCGCCTCGGTGTTGCTCGCTTTCCGGTCGGTCGCTCGCGGACGTTTGCGCGTGCGCGGCCGTGAGCGAGGTGGCTGACGCGATCACCGCTCGGACGATCGTTCGGTACCACCCCCCGCGAGGTCGTGGATTTCGCGCGTCGCTGGTTTTTGTCGGTACGGTCGACGCCCTGTTCAGGCGCCTAATCCTCGAAGCCATGTGGATCGTGGTCCCGGATCAAAGGCGGGTAAGTTTGTGTAACGACGATCATAAAGGCACGATGCCGCGCGCCTCTTTGGGCATCCGGGCCACATCGGCGGCGGACAGGTTGAAATGCTGCATGACCATCGCGGCGGGCGTGCGGGCCATCCACTCGGCGAGCGACACCTCCTCATACCGCGCACTGCGAAAAACCTCCATGAACCGCAGCTGGCCCGGGCCGGTGTTCTCGACATAATGACCCGCATTGCGTTTCACCACGCCGATGTCCCCCGCGCGGAAATCGGTGGTGGTCGCCTTGGGACCGGTGTCGAACACGGTCATTCGCGCTTCGCCCTCAAGATAGTATTGCCATTCGTCGGCGTTGGGGTGCCAGTGCATCTCGCGCATTCCGCCCGGCTCCACCGTAACCAGCGCAACGGCGACCGTCTTGGCGATGGTGAAATTGGCGCTGTCAGCGATCTGGATCTTGCCGCCGCTATTTTGTTTCACAGGTGCTGAGCGCGCCAGCCGGAACACCACCGGTTCCGTGCCCGCGACAACACCGGCCTCAGCCTGGTCGTCCGCAAGACTGCCTGGCTCCCGCCCCTGAAAAATCCAGAGATTGTGCAAGGGGATGTCCCGAAACGTATCCTGTGGCACCCCGAAGTTCTTGGCGAGCACGTCGGGCGGAGTGTGGGCCAGGAAGTCAGTGACAAGCAGCGTGTTGCTCTCCGATTGCTCCCCGCTATCGAACGCAAGCACGAACTCGGCCCCGTCGGGGCTGAGCCCCTGTAGCGAGTGCGGGATCCCGGCGGGGAAGTACCAGAGGTCACCTTCCTCGACATCCTCGACGCTTGGACGACCTTGCGTATCGATGGTCGTCACCCGGCAATGGCCACGCGTCATTACCGCCCATTCGGCGGTTTGGTGCCAGTGCAGCTCACGGATCCCGCCCGGCGCGAGGTGCATGTTGACGCCGGCTATCTCCTTTGAGATCGCGAAATCATGCCCCGTCACCTCACGCGCCCAACCGCCGCGCTGCATCCGCTTGGGCGAGATATTGAACGCCGACCAGAAGAACGGCTGCGTGCTGATGTCCGTTCCGATGGCACCGGTCTGAGACGGGAACTGGCCCTCCATGATCGGATTGTGCGGCCCGTCGCTGCGCAGGCTTTCTGGATCCCCGGCGATGTTGGCCTGTCCCTCGGGCGGTAGGTCCGGGTTACCGAGCACAGCGATATCATGTTGTGGCGCGAGCAAGGACGGATTAGCTGTCATCAGTCTTCTCCTGGGGTTTTGGAAGGTGGGCTGGAGCGAACTGCGGAAGGTCGCAAACGCGGAAGCCGCGAAGTCACAACCGCCAAAACCGTGCAGGCGATCGCTGGCAGCGCCAGCGCGGCTGCACCAAGGGACCGGTAAGCAAGCGCACCGAATGCCGCGGCCGCCACGAAGGTTATCCATTGACCAGCATTTTCGCCAACTGGCGCAGCGCGACCCGCAAGCCGGTCCGCGATGTTTTCACCCAGCCGAACCAGCGCACCGGTAGCCATGGTGCCGACCGGCACGCCGTTGGCCGCGTGCATCACGCCGTTCAGCATACCCATCGCGAGCACGACGACGGCAAAGCTGGAGATCTTTCCTTGAGCGAGCGACACCAGCGACGCCAGCGCGAGCAGGAACGCTACGGCGCAAAGGAGCACGGGCCGGTGCCGGTCGCCCGCATGGACGCGTACCACGCGGCCGATCGCGGCACCGGCGATGAAGATGAGCTGCGCCGCCAGAAACCTCGCTGCGCCAAGCCATTGCGCCCCGGCCACCGTGACCCCCAACTGGGTCGCATCGCCGCTCATGAAGGATACGTAGAGTCCAGCGAACAGGATGAAGCCGACGGCATCCGTCCACCCGGCAATGCCCAGCAACGCAAAGCTGAGCCAACGTGCCGCGCGAGCATCCAGGTCGGACTTGTCCGTCACCGGTTGTCATGCCCGTTGATGCCGGAAGCTGATTCCGCTTGACCGGTCGCCGTTACCGCCACTGGCGCGACCCGGTGGAGATGCTGCAGCGGCAGCATGCGCGACAGCAGCCCGTCACGCCGCACCGCGACGTGCCACGCCGTCGCGGCGATGTGGAGCGACACCAAGGCGTACACCGCCCATTGTCCGGCGAGATGGAGTACCTTGGCGCCTCCGTCCAACGCGTCGTTCTTGGGGAAGCCCGGGAGGGAGAGCAGCCCGAAATAGCTGACCGGCTTGCCGTTGCCGCTCATCAGATAGCCCGACACCGGCATCGCGAAGAAGATGAAGTACAACATCCAATGAGTGAGTCGACCGATCGCTGCCATTACCCGGCCCGCACCGTCCTGCTCGGGCGGGGCGGGGTGCCCAGCGCGCCAAGCCAGTCTGAGCAGGATCACCAGCAAGATGGTCAACCCGACGGAACGGTGGAGCACGAACACGATCGACTTCTCGCTCCCGGTCGGAAGCGACTCCGCCACCCACGCGAGCGGCAGTACCGTGAACACAAGTACGACGGTGGCCCAGTGCAACGCCTGCGCTGGGGCGCTGTACCGCAACGTCGAGTCACCTTTGATCAAGTGTTTCTCTCCCACCCCATAGAGGACTCACGATCGACGGTATTGGGCATGTCGCTTTTACAACGGTAGCATAGGCTGTATCGCGACTTTCTCACCGACAGGCCAACTTGAGGTATTGCAGTAATTGACGCAAACGTGCCTGTTCGTTTCGGTTCATTTTGGCCTCCAAGCTCAGCGCTGATTTCGTGGACGAAAGACCTGTCATATTGTATTTGCAACGGCATAGCTGAATAGTAAGCTTAATGAACGGCGCGGTCAGAGTACCGACTCGTCAGAACACAAGGAGAAAGCGGGTAACCGCGTTCACGCCCTCTGGCCGGTTTCGAGTGTTGAACTCACGATAAATATTGGCGATGACCTTCGCAGCGCCCTTGCTCCACAATAGTCCTGGGCCGAAGCCGAAGGCCTGCTGCTTCGAGCCGGAGATCGACCTTCCGCCCACCTGGGTATCGGTGATCTGACGTAGGACATAGCCGCCCAGTCCTAGCCGAAGTTTAGATGAAAGGGCGTAGGATGCTGCATAGTTCAGAGCGACTTGCTTGCCGGCTTGCGCGCTGGCTGCCCCGACGCTCGGCGGAGGATCCCTGTTGAGGCTGCTCCAATCATAGATAAGTCGCGCGCTCACCTCTCCTTTTTTGAGCGGTCTCCAGGTCATCGCGTAGTAGGGCGACACCTGCCAAGCATTTGAGCCAGTGTTGATTAAGCGCCCGGCGGTGTAGCTTCCGGTAGGTAGAACGCCGCCGATGGCAAGCCGTGAGGAGAACGGCTTGCCAAACAACGTGCCGCC
>CAXSEO010000028.1:0-10993 GCA_964235525.1 uncultured Sphingomonas sp.
GCGGGTTACTTCGCCGAGCGAGGGGACGATCCTGCCTGGCGCGGGTGCAACGTCACCGTGCCGCACAAGCTCGCCGCGCTCGACCATGTCGGTGACCCCGGCGACGTGCGCGGCACGATCGGCGCGATCAACACGGTGTTCCGGGGCGAGGGCGGCGCGCCGACCGGCACCAACACCGACGCGGCGGGTTTCTGGAGCCCGATCGCCGGGCTGGAGCTCGCCGGGGCGCGGGTGGCGGTGGTCGGCACGGGCGGTGCGGCGCGCGCAGTGCTATGGGCGCTGGCGCGGGTGGGAGTGGGACAGGTAACCCTGCTCGGGCGAAATCCGCTGAAGGCGGCGGCGCTGCTCGCGCATTTCGGGCTGAAGGGGGAGGCGGTACCGATCGACGCTTCCCTCCCGTCCGCCGCGATGCTCGTCAACGCGAGTGTGCTGGGGATGGTGGGCCAGCCGACCTATGCGCCCGACCTTACGCCTTTGCCTGAGGACGCGCTGGTCTATGACCTCGTCTATGCCCCGCTCGAAACGCCGTTGCTCGCCGCCGCGCATGCGTGCGGGCTGGAGACGGTCGACGGGCTGGAGATGCTGGTCGGGCAAGCCGCGCTGGGATTCGAGCTGTTCTTCGGCGTGGTGCCTCCGCGCGACCGTGACGACGAGCTGCGGGAGTTACTGACCGCGTGAAGCGGGATTTTGTGCTTTGTGTGTTCCCCGGCGAAGGCCGGGGCCCAGTCACACTGGCCGAAGTTGGCTGGCGCAACATCTGCCCCCAAGCCTTAAGAAGCTGGGCCCCGGCCTTCGCCGGGGAACTGCTAAGTTGCTGACCCTCGGCCTCACCGGCTCGATCGGCATGGGCAAGTCCACCGTCGCCGCGATGTTCGCCGCCGCAGGCGTGCCCGTGTTCGACGCGGACGCCGCCGTCCACCGGCTGCAAGGGCCGGGCGGGCGCGTGGTCGCGAGCATCGAAGCGGCGTTCCCCGACACCACCGGCGCGGACGGGGTCGACCGCACCGCGCTCGCCGAAGCGGTGCTGGGCAATGACGCGGCGATGAAGCTGCTTGAGAGCATCGTTCACCCGGCCGTGGCGGAAGAGCGCGCCGCGTTCCTCGCCGAGCACGCCCGCGCACCGCTCGTGGTATTCGACGTGCCGCTGCTGTTCGAGACCGGCGGCAACGCGCGGGTCGACAAGGTCGCGGTCGTCTCCGCCCCGGCCGCCGTCCAGCGCGCGCGCGTGCTCGCCCGCCCGGGGATGACGGTGGCGCGGTTCGAGGCGATCCTCGCGCGCCAGCTGCCCGACGCGGACAAGCGCGTGCGCGCCGACTGGGTGATCGACACCGGCACGTCGCTCGACGCGACCCGCGCCGCGGTTCGCCGGGTGATCGCTTGCATGGTTGGCGAAGCGGGGACATAGCGGACCGCCCATGCGCGAGATCGTCTTCGACACCGAGACCACCGGGCTCAGTTTCACGGGCGGCGACCGGCTGGTGGAGATCGGCTGCGTCGAACTCGTCAATCGCTGCGAGACCGGGCGGACGTTCCACGCTTACTATCATCCCGAGCGCGATATGCCGTCCGACGCGGAGCGGGTGCACGGGCTGTCGACGACCTTCCTCGCCAAGTTTCCCGTCTTCGCGCACGGCCACAGCGACCTGATCGCGTTCATCGAGGACGCGCCGCTGGTCGCGCACAATGCGGGGTTCGACTTCGGGTTCCTCAACGGCGAGCTGACCCGCTGCGGGCATCCGGTGGTCTGCACCACGCGGATGGTCGACACGCTTCAGATCGCGCGCGCGCGGCACCCTGGCGCGAAGCACACGCTCGACGCGCTCTGCTCGCGCTACGGGATCGACCGCTCGCACCGGGTGCTGCACGGCGCACTGCTCGACGCGCAGCTGCTGGCGCAGGTCTATGTCGAGCTGATGGGCGGACGGCAGATCGGGCTGGGCCTGGTCAGCGAGGTGGCCACCGTCGCTACTACGGTCCGGGTGACCGCGCCGTGCCCGGTCCGCCCGCCGCGCGTTTTCGCGGTGTCGGAGGGAGAACTGGTGGCCCATGCCGCGTTCATGGCCGGCATCAAGAACCCGATCTGGGGCGCGGAGGCGGTCGGCTGACGCTCGTCCCGGGCGGCAACAAGGAGAACGACATGGACATTCGCGTATCGGGCCATCAGGTCGCCATCGGCGACGCGCTTCGCGAGCATGTCGAGACCAAGCTGCAGGGGCTCGCGACCAAGTATTTCGCGCGCGCGATCTCCGCCAACGTCACGTTCGGCAAGGGGCCGCACGACGCGGGCTTCACCTGCGACATCGTCTGCCATGTCATGCACGGGCTGGTGCTCAAGGGCCGCCATGACGCGCAGGACGCGCACCCCGCGTTCGATGGCGCGGCGGACAAGATCGACAAGCAGCTGCGCCGTTACATGCGCCGGTTGAAAGACCATAGCGGCGTCGAGCCGGTGGCGGAGGGCGCGTTGTACGACGCTGGCTACACGCTGTTCCGCGAGACAGCCGAAGAAGAGGAGGCGGTCGACGCCCCGCTGATCGTCGCCGAGACGCGCGTCGACGTGCCCGAGGCAAGCGTGTCGGACGCGGTGATGATGCTCGACCTTCGCAACACCGCCGCGCTGCTGTTCAAAAACGCGGGGACCGGCGCGCACAACATGGTCTATCGGCGCGGCGATGGCACGATCGGCTGGGTCGAGCCCAACCGCGCGGCGTGACCTCCCTCTGGAAATGACCGACACCGTCGATCTGCTCTCCCCCGGCGCGGTACGCGTCGGGGCGTCCGCCGCGACCAAGAAGGCGCTGTTCACCCAGTTCGGCGCGGTGGCGCGCGATGCGCTCGGGTTAGACGCCCTGCTGGTCGCCGAACGGCTGGCTGCGCGCGAGAAGCTCGGCTCGACCGGCTTTGGCAGCGGGGTCGCTATCCCGCATGCCAGGCTGCCCGACCTGCCGCGCGTGACGGGGATGCTGATCCGGCTCGCCCAGCCGATCGAGTGGAAGGCGGTGGACGATCGGCCGGTCGACCTCGCCTTCGCGTTGCTGTCGCCGACCGACGCGGGAGCGGAGCATCTCAAGGCGCTGGCGCGGGTGTCGCGGCGGCTGCGTGACCCCGCGCTAGTGGCGAAGCTGCGCGGCGCGGGGTCGACCGATGCGCTCTGGGCGCTGTGGGCGGACGGTGCGCGTGAATAAACTCGCCGGGGAGGCGGCACATTTCCGCGCGCTTGAGCGGCTCTATGCCGCCGCGCCGGTCAACCGTCTGTTTCCTTCGACGCTGGAGATCCCGGAACGTGGCGTGTCGCGGATCCGGTTCACCATCGGTGCGGAGCTGTTCCACGCGGGCGGTGCGGCGCATGGGACCAGCTATTTCAAGTTGCTCGACGACGCCGCTTTCTACGCCGCGAACAGCCTGGTGACCGATCGATTCCTGCTCACGACCGCGTTCAACCTGCTGCTTACTCGACCGCTCGACGCAGGGCCGGTCGTGGCGGAGGGACGCTGGATCAGCGGGCGGCGGCGAGTGTTCGTGGCCGAAGCCCGGCTGCTCGACGTGGACGGGGAAGAGGCGGGGCGCGGGACGGGGACGTTCATGCGCTCCCGGATCGCGCTCGCGGGCCTTGCTGGTTACGGCGCGGCATGAGCGACCGGCTGCCGACGCATCTGGTCGTGAGTGCGCTGCTGCGGCGGGTCAACGACGCGGGCGGGATGGCGATGGTGCGCGCGCGCGGCGACGCGGCGGCCGGCGCCGTGCTGGTATTGATCGACGGCGAGGGTAGGGCGCTCGAGCGCGGCATCGGCCCCTACGGGCGCGCGGCGCTGATTGAGGCGCGGGCGGCTACCGCGACCGAGCCGCTGGACGACTATTGGCGACGCCGCCGCGCGCGCGATCCGGATTTGTGGGTGGTCGAGCTCGGCATCTCGGGCGCTGAGTCGATCGCGGCTGAGGCGCTACTCTGACCAGCGTTCCACGTGGAACACGCTAAACGTCCCGTGCTCGCCACCGTTCGTCGCGCTCACGTTGACCACTCGCGAGCCATCCGCGAATCCTGCCTCGTCGTTTGAGGGGCGTGGGCCGGGCCGGGTGTGATCGGGTCGGCGACGTAGTCGGGGACAGTTCGGGACGGGTCTGATCGCTTGGCCGATTTGCTGACGCCGTTGCCCGCCCGTCACCGCATGGTGAAACGAAGTGATGACGATCCTGCAACGCGCCGCGTCTATTGCGGCGTCCTTTCTGTGTGTGTTGGGCGCGGCCACATCGGCGAGTGCCGCCGAAACCTTCGGCGCTCCGGTGCTCGCCTCGGCGGAGGCGGTTTCAGTTTCGCTCCCGCCGGTGACGAGCAACCTTCCCGCGCTTCCGGTGATCGTCGCCAAACCCCGTTTTGCCAGCCTTGCCGCCGCGGTCGACGCGCAGATCGTCGGCGACGCCACCCCGCAGGATCTCGCCTGCCTCGCGGTCGCGATCTATTTTGAGGCCAAGGGTGAGCCGCTCCCCGGTCAGCTCGCGGTCGCCAACGTCATCCTCAACCGCGTCCGCTCGGGGCGTTACCCCTCCAACGCCTGCAGCGTCATCACCCAGCGCGGGCAGTTCTCGTTCGTGCGCGGCGGGCAGCTCCCGGGCGTGGACACCGCCAAGGACGCGTATCGCACCGCGCTCAAGCTCGCCAAGGTCGCGACGGCCGAGCTGTGGGACAGCCCCGCACCACGCGCGCTGTTCTTTCACGCCACGCGGATCGGGATGGGCCGGGGCGGCACCGCGATCGCGCAGATCGGCCACCATATCTTCTACCGCTGACTCTTTCACCCGTTCGCGTCCTGTTCTAGGAACGGCGGATGGCGACCGCCGCCCGCTGTCTCGAGAATCCCGCGCTGTGCGCCGCCGATGTCGCGCGCGGGACGACGCGACTGCTCCACGCGCACGACCTCACCGCGATGGCCGAGGTGCCGCTCGACGGCGGGCGGCGGGTCGACCTGATGGCGCTCGGCCCCAGGGGCGAGATCGTCATCGTCGAGATCAAGGTGTCGCGCGCGGACCTGCTGGGCGACGGCAAATGGACCGACTATCTGGCGCATTGCGACCGCTTCTATTGGGCAGTCCCGGCCGGGTTCGATGCGGCCCCGCTCGACGGGCCTATGTTTCTTCCCGAGCGCACCGGCGTGATCATCGCCGACCGTTACGATGCCGTGATCATGCGCGAGGCGGCGACCGTCTCGCTTCCCGCGCCGACCCGCAAGCGTTGCACCCTCGCATTTGCACGCCGCGCCGCGCGGCGGCTGGGCGTGATCAGCGACCCCGAGGCGCTGGCGACATTCTGATCAAAGGCGCGGTCCCGCCACCGCTGCCTTCGGTTTGACCGGCGTCTCGTCGAACAGCTTGACCAAAGCGGGCGAGCGCGCGTCGCGCTTGGCATAGTCGCGGGCGGACAGCCCGGCGACGCGGTCCGGCTGGTCGGGGTTCGCGCCGCCGTCGATCAGGAGGCGCGCGGTCGCCAGGTCGCGCCGCTGCACCGCGCGGATCAGCGGAGTCTCGCCCGCGCCGTTGCCAAGGTTGGGGTTGGCGCGTGCCGCCAGCAACAGCGGGATCAATCCCACTTGTCCGCCCGTCACCGCAACCAACAGCGGCGTGTTGCCCTGCCCATCGCGCAGGTTCGGGTCCGCGTCGTGCTGGAGCAGGTAGTTCAAATATGGGAGGTCCCCGCGCTTGACGACGATGTGGATCGCGCCCTCGCCGGTCGATAAGTCGCGCGTGTTGACAATCCGGCTGCCAGGCTTCTCCACCATCGAGATCACGTCGTCGTTCTTGCCGTCGCGTACCGCCTGGAGGAACTTGTACCCTTCGGACTGCTGCTGCGCGGCCAGGGGCACGGCAGAGGCGACCGCGAGCGAGGCGGTAAGCATCAGGGCGAGGCGCTTCATCGAGAACTCCTGGCAGCTTGTCAGCGCGCCGCTAACAGATCATGGCTGGCCACGCCATGAACGCCCGCGCTGCCCTGCTCCTGGCGCTTGCTGCGGTCAGCTGTTCCCCCCAGCCCGCGCGCAAGCCGCCGCTGGCGGGCGCGTCGATCGGCGGGCCTTTCGCGCTCACCGACCAGCACGGGCGCGCGGTCACGGACCGCAGCTTCGCGGGCAAGTACCGGATCATGTATTTCGGCTATACCTTCTGCCCCGATGTCTGCCCGAACGACATGGCCAATGTCGGCGCGGGAATGCGATTGCTGGAGAAGGAGCGGCCCGACCTCGCCGCCCGCGTCGTGCCGGTGGTCGTCACCGTCGACCCCGCGCGCGACACTCCCGCCGTGCTCGGCGAGTTCGTCGCGCACTTCCACCCGCGCATGGTCGGGCTGACCGGTTCGCCCGAGGCGATCAAGCGCACAGCGGACGAGTACCGCGTGTTCTTTCAGCGTGGGCCCGCGTCGCCCGGCGGCTATCTCGTCAACCATACCCGCCAGACCTATCTTATGAGCCCCGACAACAAGCCGCTCGCCCTGCTCCCCGCCGACGCGAACGGGCGCGCGGTGGCGGACGAGATCGAGCGATGGGCGACGTGAACCGCTTTTGGGAAGACACCCCGCTGTCGAAGCTCGACCGCGCGCAATGGGAGGCGCTGTGCGACGGCTGCGGGAAGTGCTGCCTCCACAAGCTGGAGGATGAGGACACGGGCGAGCTGGTACCGACCAACGTCGCCTGCCGCCTGCTCGACCGGCGCACCGGGCTGTGCTCCGATTACAAGCGTCGCCGCCAGTTCGTCAGCGAATGCGTCCGCCTCACCTTACGCGATGTCGAGGAGATCGACTGGCTGCCCTCGACCTGCGCGTATCGGCTGCGCGGACTGGGGCTGCCGCTGCCTGCCTGGCATTACCTCGTCAGCGGCGATCGCGAAGCGGTGCATCGCGCGGGTGAGTCGGTGCGCGGCTGGACGGTGTCGGAGGACGACGTCGGCGACCTGGAGCATCACGTCGTCGACCGCGAACTGTGACTACGGAGATCGAGGTTGTCCGCCACCCGCGCGCGCGCCGCGCGAAGCTGGCGGTCGACGCAGCGACCGGGCGCGCACGGCTGACGCTGCCGCCGCGTGCCGCGCTCCGCCCCGCGCTCGCCTGGGCGCGCGAGCAGGAGGCGTGGATCGCGGCGCAGCGCGCGCGCCTGCCTCGCGCCTGCCCCTTCGTGCCCGGCGCGGTGGTGCCGTTTGAGGACGGGGTGTTCACGATCGACTGGGCGGCGGACAGCCCGCGTGCGCCGGTGAAGCGGGAGGGACGGCTGATGCTCGGTGGCCCGATCGAGGCATTGCCCCGGCGGGTCGAGGCGTGGCTGCGCGCGCGAGCGCTCGATCGGCTCAGCACCGACACGGCGGACTATGCCGCGCGGGCGGGCGTGGCGGTGGCGCGGGTCGCGGTCGGCGATGCGCGCGGGCGGTGGGGGAGTTGCGCCGCGACCGGCGCGATCCGCTACTCGTGGCGACTGATTTGCGCGCCGGTCGTGGTTCGTCGCCAGGTCGCCGCGCACGAGGTCGCGCACCGCGTCCATATGAATCACGGCCCCGCTTTCCACGCGCTCGTGACTGAGCTTTACGGCACCGACCCGACCCCTGCGCGAAGCTGGCTGCGCGAGCATGGCGCCGCCCTGCACCGGATCGGGAAAGCGGCGTAGCACGAGGCGGCCCGGTCAGAACTGGCCGCCGTCGTCCGGGTCGCGCTCGGCCGGACGCGGCTGGCGCACCGGCGGAGGGGTTGGGCGACGACCAATCGCGCGGTCGATGAAGTCCTGGTCCAGCTGCTCACGCGGACGCGGCGACGGAGCGGGGCCGTCGTCGGCGCCGGGAAAGGCGGGCGCGCGTCGGTCGTCTGTCGGCGCGGGCTGGTCCTGAGCGGGGTCGGCGCGCGGCGGCCCCACCTGATACGGATTGCCGTTCTCGTCGACATAGCCGCCATTGTCGGGCTGGCCGTAGACCTCATCGTCGGGCTCGAGCTGCTCCTCGGGTAGCGTCACGGCGGTGTCGAACGCCTCGACCGGGCGCGACGCGACCGCCTTCGACATATAAGCCGCCCACGCGCGCGCGGGCGCGGTACCGCCGTGCAGCCCGGGGATCGTTCGCGAATCATCTCGCCCCATCCACACGCCTGTCGTGATCCCGCTGGAAAAGCCGAGGAACCAGCCATCCTTGTTCGAGCTGGTCGTTCCCGTCTTGCCCGCCACCGGCCGCCCGATCTGCGCCGCCTTACCCGTGCCGGTGTTGACCGCCGTCTGGAGCAGGTCGGTCATCTCCGCCGCGACATAGGGCGCGACGAGCACATGGCTGCGGTCCACCTCATGCTCATAGATCACCTCGCCGTTCGCGGTGACGCGGGTGATACCATAGGGCGCGACCGCCACGCCCTTGCTGGCCACCGACGCGAACGCGCGCGTCATGTCGATCAGCCGCACGTCGCTGGTGCCCAGCACCATCGAGGGATGCGTGTTGACGGGCGTCGTGATCCCGAACCGGCGCGCCATGTCCGCGACGGTGGGGAAGCCCACCTGCTGCCCCAGCTTAGCGGCGATCGTGTTGAGCGAATAGGCGAACGCGGTGCGGAGCGTCACCGTGCCGCTGTTGTGGCGGGAGTCGTTGCGCGGACTCCACCCGTCGATCGTCACCGGCTCGTCGACTTCGGTGTCCTCGGGCTTCTTGCCCGCTTCGAGCGCAGCGAGATAGACGAACAGCTTGAACGACGAGCCCGGCTGGCGGGTCGCCTGCGTCGCGCGGTTGTAGATCGACGAGACATAATCGGTCCCGCCCACCATCGCGCGCACCGCGCCGTCGCGGTCGAGGCTGACCAGTGCGCCCTGTGCTCCACGTGGAACATTGGCGTTAATTGCATGGTCTGCGGCGCGCTGCATCGACAGGTCGAGCGTGGTCCACACCTCCAGCGGCTTGTCCGGCTCGTCGATCAGCGTCTCAAGCTGCGGCAGCGCCCAGTCGGTGAAATAGCGGACGCTGTTCTGCTTCTGCTCAGGCGTGAACGACACCGCGCCAATGTCCGCCTCGTCGGCCTGCGTGGCTGTGATCGTGCCCGCGCGCTCCATCAGCTTGAGCACCACGCCCGCGCGGCCTTTGGCGGCGTCGAGATCGGCGGAGGGCGAATAGTGCGACGGTGCCTTGACTAGCCCCGCGATCACCGCCGCCTCGCCGAGCGACAGGTGTTCCGCGCCGTGACCAAAGAACTTCCGCGACGCGGCGTCGATGCCGTAGGAGCCGCCGCCGAAATAGACCTTGTTGAGGTACAGCTCGAGGATCTGGTCCTTGCTGAACTTGCGCTCCATCGCCAGCGCCAGGATCCACTCGCGCACCTTGCGGCCGAACTTCTTCTGGCTCGACAGGAAGATGTTGCGCGCGAGTTGCTGGGTGATGGTGGAGCCGCCCTGCACCCAATGCCCGCGCTGAATACGGACCTGCACCGAGCGCGCGATGCCGATCGGGTCGACGCCGGGGTGACGATAGAAGCGGCGGTCCTCGGTCGACACCTCCGCGTCCTGCATCACGCGCGGGATTCGCTCGATGGGCAGCCACTCGCCATAGCTCGGCCCGAGCGACACGATGACGGTGCCGTCGGCGGCGTGGACGCGGATCATCTGCCCGTTGGGGGAGGATTTGAGCTCGTCGAAGCTCGGCAGCTGACCTTCAGCAAGGTATACCGCGACCGCCAGCGCGATCGCGCCAAGCACCGCCAGCGCGGCCATGATCTTAACGAGGAGCCAGAAGCGGCGACGCCAGGGCGGGACGGATCGGGCGCGCGTGCGGGGCATGAACCCGCGTCGGATACGCGCTTAGGTTAAGACCGACAAGCGGCGGTTGGTCTTGAACGTCAGGCGACCGCGGGGACCCGGGTCGCGCGGGCGAGCAGCTGGATCATCCCCGGTGCGACCCGGGCCAGCGCCAGCCCGGGTGCGGCGAGCGCGGGTCGCTCGGCCATGTCGCGCACCAGCCCCGCGAGCGCGAGCGGTCGGCGCAGGTCGCGCGCAAGGCGGCGCTGGAACGCCGGTGCCGCCGATGCGCCCCCCGCGGCATAGGCGGCCGCCGCGCGTGCGCCGCTCGCGACCGCGATGCCCATGCCCTCGCCCGCGAGGCTGGGGATCACGCCCGCCTGATCGCCAACACGGAACAGCGCCGCCACACCCTCGCGCGCGCGCCAGCCGTAAGGGACGTTGGCGACCGCATCGGTCGCGCCATGTCCATAGCCGAGCCGCTCGCCAAGCGCGGGCACTTCCTCACCGAGCGCGCGGAGCAACGCCTCCGCGCCGCCTGCCTCCGTCAATCGCGAGCGATGCACCGCGAGGCAGAGGTTCGCCGACCCGTCCTCCTGCAACACCAGCCCCGCATAGCCGCGGTCAAACAGGTGCAGCTCGATCGCGTCGCCGACCAGCCGGGTCAGCCCCGGCGCTGGACCGACGCGGACGCGCAGGCCCAGCGCCGGGTCCGCGCCCTTTGCGTCCGCTGGCCGCGCGGCCCCGCGCACGTCGTGCTTGCCGCTGGCGAGGATCAGCGCCTCCGGTTCCAGCGTCACCCCCTCCGCCAGGCGGACCTGCAATCCTTCCACCGCCGTCGCGCGCGCGCCGCGCTCGACCCGCGCGCCCAGCGCCTGCGCCTGCCCGAGCATCAGCGTGTCGAGCCGGTGGCGCGAGACGCCCTTGGCAGGGTGGGGGAGGGGCGCTTCGACGACGCGCCCGCCCGCGAACAGGCGCACGCGGGTGACCGTCGCGGGACCGAGCGCATCCGCTTCGATGCCCAGCGTCGCGAGCGTCTCCAGCGTCCGCCAGCTGAGGAACCCGCCGCACAGCGCGTCGCCCGTCTCCCGCGTCCGCTCGATGAGCAAATGCGGCAGCCCCGCGCGCGCGAGCCCGATCGCCGCCGCCGCGCCTGCTGGCCCGCCGCCGAGGATCAGCGCGCCCTTCACTTCAGCCGCTCGACGCACAGCCGGAACGGAAAGGCGCGGAACACGCGAGCGTCCCGCACCGCTGCTTCGGCGAGC
>CAXSEO010000029.1:0-10977 GCA_964235525.1 uncultured Sphingomonas sp.
AGCTGTAGGTAGAGCCCGTTCATCAGCCGCAGCGGCTTGAACTGGTCCTCCGTCAGCTGCCCAGCCAGGCGGCGCGCCACCTGGTCGCGGAACTCGTCGACTCGAGCGTCGACGATGGACTGGTCGTATTCGTCGTAACGGTACATGGCGGCTTCCTAGTGCCTCCCGGGACAACGGGCGGTCATATCACCCAGCTTCCCGCGGCGGGATCGGTCGGTTTGAGCGTCAGGTCGGGGCGCACGGTGGGGCCGAGCGCGCGGATGCGGTCCTTGATGTGCGCGGGGCGGGGGCCTTCCGGGGTGAGCGTCGCGTCGATCACATAAGGTCCGGTGACGCGGCGCGCGCCTTCCTCCGCCTGCGCGATCGGCTCGCCGCCGGTGCCGACGTCGCCCGCCTCCTCCACATGGCGCGACCAACCCGCGCCGGTCCACCAGATCACGTCGCCGCTGGGCAGGTCGTTGCCGGTGAGGAGTTTCATGCCGCCGCGCCTTCGGCTACCCGCGCCCAGCGCGCCAGCTCGTCCTGCGCGTCCGACAGCTCGACCACCTCGCCCACCACGATCACCGCCGGACTCGCGACCTTCTCGCGCGCGACCATCGCGCCCAGGTCCGCGAGCAGCGTCCTGAGCGCGCGCGCGCCCGTCAGCGTGCCGCGCTCCAGCACGGCGACCGGCATATCGGGCGCGACCCCGTCCGCGATCAGCTTGTCCGCGATCTCGGCGGCGGTCGCTACGCCCATGTAGATCACCAGCGTCCGCCCTTGGCCCGCCAGCCCCGACCAGTCCTGTTGCGCCAGGCCCTTGCACTGCCCGGCCACGAACGACACCGCGCTTGCATGGTCGCGATGGGTCAGCGGCAGCATCGCCTCCGCCGCGCAACCGAGCGCGGCCGACACACCCGGGATCACCTCGACCGGCAACCCGGCGGCGCGTACCACCTCCACTTCCTCACCGCCGCGCCCGAAGATGAACGGGTCTCCGCCCTTTAGCCGCGCCACGGTCGCGCCCGCGCGCGCGTGCTCCAAGAGCAGCGCGTTTATCGCCTCTTGCGGCAGCGTGTGGCGCGCGCGTTTCTTGGCGACGGAGATGCGCCGCGCTTGCGGAGGCGCAATATCTAGCACGCGCGGGTCAATCAGCCCGTCATGGACAACGACGTCCGCCCCACGCAGCGCCTCCACCGCGCGCACGGTGAGCAGCCCGGGGTCGCCCGGCCCCGCGCCGACCAAGATGACGCGCCCGCGCGCTTGGGGGTCGAGGAGTATCGCCATAGGCGGGAGATGCGCCCGCCACGCGCGCGGCGCAACCGCCAACCAGCTTGAGCGGCCGCTAGTTCAGCTTGTCGGCTATGGATCGCGTAGACCTACGCCAATGCTGGCGCGGGCGGCGTCGGCTTCGTTGCTGACCACGGGATAGGCGCAATGGTCGGCGGCGTACCAGCCGCCCGGGCGCGCGTTGCCGCTCCAGCCGAAGCCACCAAGCGGCGCGCGGACGCCGGGCGGGTGGGTGGAGCGGTTCCAGTTGACCAGCCCCGCTCGCGCTCCTGCCCAGAAGCGGTCGTAGAGCGCGGGCGTCTGGCTGAGGAGCGAAGCGGAAAGGCCAAAGCGGGTGTTGTTCGCCTCCGCGATCGCGGCGTCGAAGTCGGGGACGCGGATGATCTGCAGCACCGGGCCGAACAACTCCTCGTCCGGCCGGTCGGTCACGCCGGTGACGTCGATCAGCGCGGGGTGGAGGAACGGACGACCGGGCACCGGCCTCTCCAGATGCCGGAGCGGACGGCCGCCGCGCATCAGCAGCGCGAGGAAACTCTCCGTCAGCGCGTCCGCTGCCTCGTTGTCGATCACCGGGCCCATGAACGGCTGCGGATTGTCGTGCGGCGCGCCGACGATCACGCGCGCGAGCAGCTTGCACAGCAGCTCGACCAGCGGGTCGGCCGCGTCCTCCGCCACGATCAGTCGGCGGGCGGCGGTGCAGCTCTGCCCCGCTTGCGCGAACGCCGACTGGAGGACGATCAGCGCGGCGGCATGGAGGTCGGGCGTGTCCCATACCAACAGCGGGTTGTTGCCGCCCATCTCGAGCGCGAGAAGCTTGTGCGGCCGGTCCGCGAACTGGCGGTGGAGCGATACGCCCGCCTTGGCCGAGCCGGTGAAGAGTACGCCGTCGACGCCGCGATGCCCAGCCAGCGCCTTGCCCTCCGCCGCGCCGCCCTGGACCAGCCGCACGCAGCTTTCGGGCACACCCGCCGTCAGCAGGGAGTCGACCAGCAACTCCGCCGTGGCGGGCGCGTGCGGCGAGGGCTTGAGCACCACCGCATTGCCCGCGAGCAACGCGGGGAGCAGGTGGCCTGCCGGGATCAGCGCCGGGTTGCAAAACGGCGTGATTACCGCGAGCATGCCATGCGGCTTGTGGCGGAGCGCGGCGCGTGTGCCCATCGGCGAGTCGAGCCGGCGCTGTGCGGTGCGCTCGGCATAGGCTCCGACCGCGCCGTCAACCACCGCGACCACTGCATCGACCTCCGCGCGCGCTTCCCACAATGGCTTTCCCACCTCGCGCGCGATCACGTCGCTGAGCGCCTCGTGCCGTGCCCGCGCGGTATTGGCGAAGCGGCGCAGCGTCTCGATGCGATAGGTCACCGGCCGCGCCGCCCATGCCGCCCAGCCCGCGCGCGCAGCGTCGACCTCTGCGTCGACATCGCCCGTCTCGCCGCGCCATACTTCCGCGCCCGTAGCGGGGTCGAAGGAAACGAGATCGGACATCGGCGAGGTTAGTAACCGATTAGCCTTGCCAAGGGATTGACGGCGTCAGGCGGCGAGCGCCTCGCCCATCTGCCGGATCGCAGCGACCTTGGCGTGGAGCGGCGCCCAGTCGTCGCGTTCGTCAATCGCCGACCAGATCGCCTCCACCTCGTCGATCAGCATCGAGCAGGGCTCGCCGGACCAGTAGGGGTGCGTGCGGTCGCCGCGCGGGCGGTAGGGAGCGAGCAGCGCGCGCGCCTCGTCCCACGCCGCTCCCTCCGGCGGACGTCCGCCCCACCCGCCGAAGAAGAACGAGGCGAGCGGTGTTTGGGTCTTTTCGAGCGCGGCGCGCACCGCCTCAACCGCCGCCGCGTCTTTCGCTGCGCCACGCAGGACGAGGCCGAGCCGCCACAACATCGCATCGCTGAACGACTGGGCGTACAGCTCGGGAAAGGCGTTCAGCGCCTCGATCATCGGCTCCGCCTCCGCGAGCAGGCGCAAGCTGACGGCGAGCTGCATCACGTCCCAATGGATCGCCTCGGGCTGGCGACCAAAGGCGTACAGCCCCTGATGGTCGAAATAGGCGGCGGTGAACCCGGCGTCCCAGGTCGGGGCGAAGCGCCACGGGCCATAATCGAAGCTCTCGCCGGTGACGTTGATGTTGTCCGAGTTGAGCACGCCATGGACGAACCCCGCCGCCATGTACCGCGCTGCCAGCCGCGCGGTGCGCGCGACGACGTTGCGCAGCAGCTGGACGGGCGCGTCCGGGCCGGGTTCTTCGCCGTGCAGCTCGCGCAGGGTATAGTCGACCAGGCGGCGCATGCTCGTCTCGTCGCGCAGCCAGGCGAGCCGCTGGAACGTGCCGATGCGGATGTGCCCGTGGCTCAGGCGCACCAGCACCGCCGAGCGGGTGGGGGAAGGCTCGTCGCCGCGCTCCAGCGCCTCGCCGGTCTCGACCAGCGACAAGGTGCGGCTGGTCGGCACGCCGAGCGCCTCCAACATCTCGGTCGCGAGGATCTCCCGGACGCCGCCCTTGAGCGTCAGGCGACCGTCGCCGAACCGGCTCCATGGAGTCTGGCCCGACCCCTTGGTGCCGAGGTCCATCAATCGCCCGCGCGCGTCGCGCAGCTGTGCGAAGGTGAAACCGCGCCCGTCGCCGATCTCGGGATTGTAGGTGCGGAACTGGTGGCCGTGATAGCGGAGCGCCAGCGCCTCGGGGAGCGAGCCGGGCAAGGGCGCGAAGCGGCCGAAGTGGCTGACCCACTCCTCGTCGCCCAGCCCCGCAAGGCCCACCTCCGCCGCCGCGCGATCGTTACGGAAGCGGAGTCGCGTCTCGGGAAAGTCGGCCGCGCGGACCGGATCGTAGAAGTCCGGTCCCAGGCCGAGCAGCCGCGTCTCGGGCCGATATGCTTGCGGGTCGAAAGGCATGGCGTGATATGGGGCGCGCGGCGGCAGAGGCGCAACCGGCGCGAGCAGCCAAGGATCAGCGGTATGGACTTCCCCTTCGACGCGCTCGTTTTCGGGCCGGACGATGTCGACCTGTCGCGCTCACCGCTGGCGGGGAGGATCGGCGCGGTGACTTACTGCCTCGGCGCGTTCAACCCGGGGCTGACGCGGTTGCCGAACGGCAATCTGCTGTTGATGGTGCGGGTCGCGGAGGCGCTGCCGAAGCCCAAGTTCGACGGGCACGTCCATTCGATCAGGTGGACGCGGGACCGCTACGAACTCGACGCCTGGCCGGTGGACCTGGTCGACGCCGCCGACCCGCGGCAGATCGAGATGCGGATCGGCGGCTGGCGAGTGCTGGCGCTGACGTCGATCTCGTGGCTGCTCCCCGTCGAGCTGTCCCCCGACGGGTGTGAGGTGATCGCCGTCCACTACGACCGCGCGATCGCGCCCGCCGCCGACTATCAATGCTATGGCGTCGAGGACCCGCGCATCAGCCGGGTCGGCGATCGCTGGCTGATGACCACCTGTTCGGTCAGCCCCGAGCGGCTCTGCACCACGCTCTATACGTCCGACAACGCGCTCGATTGGCGGCTGGAGGGCATCATCCTCGACCACCAGAACAAGGACATGCTGATCTTCGAGGGGCTGATCGCAGGCCGATACTGGGCGCAGACGCGGCCGCTGGGCGAGGTGTTCCTCGCCTACCCGCCCGGCAGCGAGTACCGGCCGGGGCCGTCGATCAATCTCGCCTCATCCCCCGATGCGCTGCACTGGAAGCCGTGCGACCAGCCCGGCATCCGCCCGCACGCGGCGACCTTGTCGACCGCGCGAATTGGCGGGGGCGCGCCGCCGCTGCTGACCGACGCGGGCTGGCTGACGCTGTGGCACGGCGCGGAACAGGCGGTGCCGGTGGGTGTGTACCGGACCTATTGGTCGATCCTTGACCGCGACGAGCCGTGGCGCGTGCTCGCCACCGGTCACAAGCCGCTGCTCGACCCCGCGCCATCGCTGACCGAGCGCTATGGCGAGCGGCAGTATGTGGGGGGCGTGGTGTTCACCACCGGGCTGGTCGACGCGGGCGACGTCTACGTGGTCGCGAGCGGGGAGGCGGACCTCGCCTGTCGGGTGACGCATGTGCCCAAGGGGGTGTTCAGCTAGGAGCGCGCCCGTTCCACCTCGCGCTCCAGCACCGCGATGGCGCGGGTCTGCCAGCCGGGGCCGCCCGCCTTGAAATGCTCGATCACCGACTTCGGTAGCCGAAGGGTGACCTCCTGTCCGTCCGCTGCCAGTAAAGCGAACGGCAGGCCTGTGCGTTGCTTGGTGTTGGGGAAAGCGGCGGCAAGCTCGGGAAAGTCACTGATCGGACGCGCCCGGGCGAAATCGGCTTCGGTCCATTCCGGATTGTCTTCGTCGAACACGACCTCCTCATCCTTGGACATGACGCGAATACTCCTTCTGATGCGCGCGTCGGAAGCTGATCGCGCGGACGATTCCGCCTCGGAATACTGCGGCGAGGCAATACGGCTCGCCATCAATAATACCGTATAGCCGAAACCGCTGCTCGTCGATGAACCGATTGTCCGGCACGACCACGATGTCGTCCAGGTCCATCGCCCTTCGCAGAGAGACGCCGTGCTTGGCCAGGTTGGCAGCATCCTTCGCCGGATCGAACTCTACATCCACCGACTCAGCCTAGTCTCGATCTGGTTCGACGCAAGACGCGGGGTTGGCTGGAAGCCCGTGACCTACAGCGCCGGGTCGCACCCCTTCGCCACCGACAGTCCGCGCAGGAAGCCGCGCCGCGCGTAGCCCGCGTTGACCGCCGCCGCGAGCCGGCGGTCGGCGGCGGCCGCGCCGCTCACCTCGCGGACGACGCCGCGAAACGGGATCAGGCTGTCGACCACCGCCGACCCGCCCTGCTTTGCAAGCGTGCCCACCTTCGACCCGCGCCGGGTGGTGGTGTGCCCAAAATCGGGGCCGAGCGCTTCGTCGAGGTCCGCGACGGCCGTGGATAGTGCGGGGCAGGTGTCGGTGCCCTCGATCGAGTAAGGTGACTGCGCCGCCTGTTCGAGCACGGGCGGGATTGACGTCTTGGCCAGCCCGACGTCGCGCGCGGGCTGCGAGACGATCCCGCCCGCCTGGCGCATCGTCGACTCGTTCTGCTGCGCCGACCCGCGCCCTGCTCCGCATAGCGCGAGCGCCGCGAGAGCCCATCGTGTCGAGTGCCGCATTGTTCGCTCCCTGATCACTGCCCTCAAACGCTGGCTATCTTCCCGCTTCGATCCCGGGATGGCAAGCGCGCGCGCGCACGGTAAACACCGGCGATGCCCGTCCGCATCCTCCACCTCCATTCGACCTTCGCGCTCGGCGGCAAGGAGGCGCGGGCGGTGCGGCTGATGAACGCGTGGGGGCCGCGCGCCACGCACACGATCGTCTCGGCGATGCCCGATCAGCTCGGCGCGCGCGCGCGGATCGACGCGGGGGTGGCGTATGAGATCGCGCAGACGCCGCCCCCGCTGACCGGCTCGCCCTCGGTCGCGCGCTACGAAGCGATCGCGCGGTATATGCGGCGGTTCGACCTGGTGCTGACGTATAATTGGGGCGCGATCGACGGGGTGATGGCGCGGCGGGTGTTCGGACGCAGCCTGCCGCCCGTCGTCCACCACGAGGACGGGTTCAACGCCGACGAGGCGGCGGGGCTCAAGCGCGAGCGCAACCTCTACCGCCGCTTCGCGCTCGGTGCCGCGTACGCGTTGGCGGTGCCGTCGGAGACGCTGGAGCGGATCGCGCTCGACACCTGGCGTCAGCCGCGCGCGAAGGTGCACCGGATCGTCAACGGCATCGCCACCGCGCTCTACGCTCGGCCGGCCGATCCGCGCGCGATCCCCGGCTTCATGCGCGATCCGAAAGAGGTGGTCGTCGGCGCGCTGGCGGGATTGCGCGCGGTCAAGGACCTGCCGCTGCTGGTCCGCGCGGTGGGCGGGGTCGCGCGCCGGGTGCGGCTGGTGATCGTCGGCGAGGGGCCGGAGCGCGCCACCATCCAGCAGGCGGCGGCGGCGATGGGCCTTACCGACCAGCTCGTCATGCCCGGCTTCATCGAGCGCACCTATGAGGTTGTCGGGCTGTTCGACATCCTGGCGCTGTCGTCCGCCAGCGAGCAGTTCCCGCTGTCGGTGGTCGAGGGGATGGCGGCAGGACTGCCGATCGCAGCGCCGCCGGTCGGCGACGTGTCGCGCATGGTCGCGGCGGAGAACGCGCCGTTCATCGCCGCCGAGCATGGCGTGGTCGCGCTGCGCGACGCGATCGCCGCGCTGGTCGGCGACGCGGACCTCAGGCGGCGGGTCGGCGAGGCGAACCGGCGCAAGGCGCTGGCCGAATATGACGAGGCGCTGATGATCGAACGCTACGCCCGGCTGTACGAGGGCGCGCTGGGGCGACCGGGCGCGCTGACCGGCTGACGCCCCCCGTCTGGATTTCACTCGCGCCCGCGCCCGCGCGCATTATATGTCCTGCAATCCGAAGGAGTTCAGCGTGTTCAAGGGCATCAACCCCATCCGCTATGCGGGCCACGAGGTGTGGCCGTTGATCGAGGGCGGCAAGGGCGTCGCCGCGACCAACCACGCCTCCGCCGGCGCGTGGGCGGCGGCGGGCGGGGTGGGAACCGTCTCGGCGGTCAACGCGGACAGCTATGATCCCGACGGCAAGATCATCCCCCAGATATACCGCGCGCTGACCCGGCGCGAGCGGCACGAGGAGCTGGTCCAGTACGCGATCGACGGCGCGGTCGAGCAGGTCCGCCGCGCGTGGGACATCGCGGGCGGGGTCGGCGCGATCAACATCAACGTGTTGTGGGAGATGGGCGGCGCGCAGCGGGTGCTCCAGGGTGTGCTGGAGCGCACGCGCGGCCTCGTCGCAGGCGTCACCTGCGGCGCCGGGATGCCGTACAAGCTGTCGGAGATCGCCGCGTCGTACAACGTCAACTACCTGCCGATCGTCTCCTCCGCGCGCGCGTTCCGGGCGTTGTGGAAGCGCGCTTATTCCAAGGTCGCGCACCTGCTCGGCGCGGTGGTGTATGAGGATCCGTGGCTGGCTGGCGGGCATAACGGCCTGTCCAACGCCGAGGACCCGCTCCGCCCCGAGGACCCGTTTCCGCGCGTGAAAGCGTTGCGGGAAACGATGCGCGAGGGCGGTCTCTCCGACGACGTGCCGATCGTGATGGCGGGCGGCGTCTGGTATCTGCGCGATTGGGAGGGCTGGATCGACAACCCGGAGCTCGGCCAGATCGCATTCCAGTTCGGCACCCGCCCGTTGCTGACCCGCGAAAGCCCGATCCCCGAGGACTGGAAGGCGCGGCTGACCCATATCGAGGAAGGCGAGGTGCTGCTCCACCGCTTCTCGCCGACGGGCTTCTACTCGTCGGCGGTCCGCAACCCGTTTCTTCGCAACCTGGAAGCGCGGTCCGAACGCCAGATCGCGTTCTCGACGCAGGAGGCGGGCGACCACCGCTATCAGCTCGACGTTGGGGTGAAGGGGCGCAACTTCTGGGTGACGCTCGGCGACCTCCAGCGCGCACGCGAATGGTATGGACTGGGCCATACCGACGCGCTCAAGACACCCGACAACACTTTGGTGTTCGTGACGCCGGAGGAGAAGGGCACGATCCGCAAGGACCAGGCGGACTGTATGGGCTGCCTGTCGCAATGCCTGTTCTCGAGCTGGGCGGACACGGAGACGAACTCCACCGGGCGGCTCGCGGACCCGCGCAGCTTCTGCATCCAGAAGACGTTGCAGGACATCGCGCATGGCGGCGACGTCGACCATAACCTGATGTTCGCGGGCCACGCCGCGTACCAGTTCAAGCGCGACCCGTTCTACTCCAACGGCTTCGTGCCGACGGTGAAGCAGCTGGTGGAGCGTATCCGGACGGGAGACTGATCCCAAGCGATGCTTCACCGGCGTGAAGCATCGGGCAGGTTGTCCGGGTTGTTCAGGGTGATAGTCCCGCGGGATGAAACGCGCGCTGGTCATTCGTCACGTCGCCCATGAGGGCATTGCGGGCTATCGCGTGCCGATCGAGGCGGCGGGGTACGCCGTAGAACGCGCGGCGGCGTGCGAGACGGACTGGGACGCGCTCGATGTCCTGTCGCCCGAGTTGCTGGTGGTGATGGGCGGGCCGATGGGGGTGTATGAGGCGGCGGCGCACCCGTGGATCACCGCCGAGGTGGCCGCGATCGCGCGGCGGCTGCATGCGGGCCGGGCGACGCTGGGCGTGTGCCTTGGCGCGCAGATGATGGCGGCGGCGCTCGGCGCGCGGGTGTACCCGGGGCCGGTGCGTGAGGTCGGGTTCGCGGGCGTTACCCTGACCGGCGAGGGGCAGGGGTCGGCGTTGCGGCACCTCGCGGCGACGCCGGTGCTGCACTGGCATGGCGATACGTTCGACCTGCCCGAAGGTGCCACGCGACTCGCGTCAACGGTCGCCTACGCCAACCAGGCGTTCGTGGTCGGGCACCACGCGCTCGCGCTCCAGTTCCACGCGGAGATGGGCGACGACCCGCCCTTCGCGGCATGGATGGAGCAGGACGCGGACTATATCTGCGGCGCGGGCGTGGAGGCGGCGGCACTGTGGGGTGAGCATGACCGGCTCGGCCCGGCAGCGGTGCGCGCGGGGCAGGCGATGCTGGCGGAGTGGCTGGCCGGATTGGGGTGATTGTCTCGCAGTCTCACAACGCTGTTCCCCGGCGAAGGCCGGGGCCCAGCTAAGGAGCGTTTGGAGCCGAAGTGCTGGCCCTGAAACCACATCGACCGTTCCAGCTGGGCCCCGGCCTTCGCCGGGGAACTGCGGTGAGTTCGGGCGGCGGCTTACTGCCCCGTGAGCGACATCAGCGCCATCGCGACACGGCGCTCCTGCACCGACACCACGCCGTCCTTGTTGACGTCCGCGAGGTCGAACAGCTGCAACGGGCGCGCGAGCGCTTCGTCCAGCGTCACGCGGCCGTCCTGGTTCGCGTCCGCGCGCTCGAACCAATGTCCGCCGATATGCGCGAGGGCGTCAACCCCGCTCGGCGGTGCGGGCGACTGGTGCGCGCGAAAGGCCTCGAACTCCGGCCGCGTGACCACGCCGTCATGATTGGTGTCCATCGCGGCGAACTGGCGCTTGACCACCGCGATCACCTCCGTGCGGGCGATCGGGCGGTCGGGAAACTGCTGCGCGGTCTGCGCGACGGCGGGGGCGGCGAGGAGCGCGAGCGCGGGAGCGAGAAGCATTTTCATGCGCGCCCTATGGTGCCCCGAGCCTAAATCCTCGCTGAACGGATCACCGCTGTTTGGGCCCGTCGATCAGGTTGGCGGCGAACCGCATTACTTGGCCGACGATCGAGGCGAGCCCGCCGGCGACAAGGCAGGCGAACAGCACTGGTTGCTCCCTGGCATGTTCCCAGGCGGGAACCGCGATCAACCCGACGCTGACGATCGACACCAGATAGCCCGACAGCTTGAGCCACAGCGCCGCGCGCGGCGTCACGCCCACCCCTCCAGCACCTGATCGGGCGGGCGGTGCCCGTCCGCCCAGGCGCGGATGTTGGCGATCACCCGCTCGCCGCTCGCCACTCGGCCTTCCAGCGTCGCCGAACCCATGTGCGGCGTCATCACCACATTGGGCAGCGCGAGCAGGCGCGGGTCGATCGCGGGCTCGTGCCGCCATACGTCAAGCCCCGCGCCCGCGAGCCGTCCGCCCTCCAGCGCGTCGACGAGCGCGTCCTCGTCGACGATCCCGCCGCGTGAGGTGTTGATCAGGTAGAC